>JBBDSD010000235.1:0-6488 GCA_040905065.1 Trueperaceae bacterium
GTCGGGCGCACCGCGGTTCGCGTTGCCTTCGAACAGCAGGTACGGCATGCCGACCTCGCTGCGGCGCTGCAGCACCAGCGCCCACAGGCGCCGCTTCTCCGCGTCGCCGTCGCGCATCGCCGTCAACCAGGCGTCGCCGACCACCAACCCGAAGAACAGGTTTTGGACCGGGTTCCCCTCGCGGCGCAGGTCGAGGAAGGCGGGCACGTCGGGATGGTCGATCGGCAGGTAGGCCGCGAACGAGCCGCGCCGCGTGGCGCCCTGCTTGGTGACGTCGATCAGGGTGTCGAAGAGACGCAGGAAGTTGACCGCGCCTTCGGACGTGCCGTTGTCGCGGATGGGTGCTCCGCGGCCGCGCACGTCGCCGAAGTAGGCGCTGGTGCCGCCCCCATGCTTGCTCATGATCCCGACCTCGGCGGCGGTGTCCAGGATGCCGTCCATGCTGTCCGGCACGTAGGAACCGAAGCAGGAGATCGGCAGCCCGCGGGTGGTGCCGAAGTTCGCCCAGATCGGCGAGGCCAGCGAGAACCAGCCGCGCGCCATGTAGTCGTAGAAGCGGTCGGCGAACCCAGGCATGCCGGGCAGGAGCTGCTCGGCGCGCTCGGCGATGGCGCGGATGCGCCGTTCGGGCGTGACGCCCGGCAGCAGGTAGCCGGACGCCAGGAAGGCGCGACTGTCGTCGTTGAGCCACGCGAACGGCGGCTCGGCGCGGTGCTGGGGCGTGCGGCGTACGGGGTGGAACGAAGCGGACGGGGCGCGGACGGAAGCGTCCATGCGTCACCTCTCTCTGCCCTTCGACCGAGGGCGCGGGTGCGTGGACGTTCGGCGGGTACTCGGGCTTGTCGCACGAAGCGCATCACCGTTGCGGGACAGCGCCGGATTCGCACCGGCTTCCCCCGTACCTCGCGGTCGCGAGCGTTCCGCCCTGGCGGGCGGACCGAACGTCGAGACCAGGGGTGGTTGGTCTCGGGGGGAAGGGTACTACATCTTGTGCTTGGTGTGGCGGGGGGAGGTGGGCGCCGCGATCGCCGATGACGAGACGGCCTGGAGCGACTACGATTCGCAGCCGGGGCCGGTCTTGTTGCGTGCGAGCCGTAGACAGTGCGGCGTGGTCGTCGCGGATGTGGCGTGCGCTGGAGGAGGCTACCGGGCCGTGCGACCCATCGTCGATGACGCCTGGACGCTGCGCCTCATGCGCGTCGGCATGCGGCTCGCGCCGGGCCCTGCGACGCGCATGACAGCGGCCGACCTCCCCCCGCCGGACCGTGCAGCGATCGACGACCCGCGGGCGCGCGCAGCGTTCGTCGCGATGCTTCGCGATGGCCTCCGGGGCGGCCCGGCGGGAACGGTGCTGGACGGTTGCATCGCACGAGGGCCGTGGCCGCTCGGGGCCCACGACGTGCGCTGCCCGGTCGACGTCTACGGCGGCGGCTGCGATCGCAACGTGCCGTTCCGGAAGTTGTCAATCGGTTGTTGCTGGGGGTGGTCATGAGGTTTGGAGTGTGGGCCGGTTGATCCAGGCTTCGGTGGGTGGGTCGGCTGGTCGCTGCCGGACTCGCGCAGGCGGCGAACGCCGTGTTCCGGGACCAGGGAGGCGTGGCCGTGCTCGTGGCGACGGTGAGCGTGGTCTCCGTGGGTGGCGCGATCGTGCACGCCCTCGGCCCGAGGATCGTGCGCGCGTCGGGCCCAGGGGTCGGATCCGAGTTGCTGCGAACGCGTCGATGAACTCTTGGAGGCGGGGCGCTCCGCTGAGGAGGCCACCCGACCCGAAGCACGATCGTCGGGGTCCACCGCCCGCATCACGAACCCGGCACGCGCTCGCCGAGGCGCGCCGCGAGGGGATCCCCGCGCCTTCGTAGGCGCCGTGCGCCGGATCGTAGGCCGGGTCGGCTAAGAACGCGCGCTGAACAGCGTTGAGCTTCTTGGCGGCGACGTCGCGCCCCTCGTCGATGCTCACCGGGCTCAGCGTCACGTGCACATCCTCCGAATAGACCCCCACCATGCGACCCCCCCCCAACCGCGAGGGTCAGGGGCTTGCATCCGTCACGTGGCGGGTCGTGTAGGGCTCGAACCTACACCCAGCCGATCAGGAGTCTGTCATTGGCATGAGTCAGGGATGCCGAATAGAGCCGGGTCGGGTGGTGCCGAGGCATCAGACGATGGGTTGGGCTGTGCGCGCAGAATTGACCCTTTGCTCCAGGTCGGCTAGGTGCTCGAGGATCTCCGCGAACGCGGGCGGGTCCGTCAGGAACATGCCCGACTCCCGCATCTGGCGGTAGTCGTCTTTCAGGTGCGTCAGCAACGCACCGTCCGGCACGAGTCGTAGCCGTCCCCGGCCACAGTCTTCGTAGCGGATTCCGCCACCCCGGAATTGCTTCGCCTTGATGCCGATGACCTGCACGAAGATCGCGTCAGCAGCAAGGGATGCTGCCCCAATCGTCTCGTGATGGCTCAGTCGGTAGAGGTCGTACCAGTGGCGCGCGTACCGCTCCCGGATCTTCAACGTGTCGCGCGTGATCTCTGCATGCACGAGGGTGGCCTTCTCCCAGAAGGTGCGCTCGGCAGACATTGCCATCACGCGCGCGTTCGGGAAGGCGAGTTCGCCAGTGGTTTCCACGGCCCCTTCGAGGTAGGTCGCCACCGACTGTTCTTCGCGGGGCTCGGTCGTGCCACGAGTCCCGAACTCCAGCAAGACTTGGCGCCGCAGGTAGGCGGCCTCGGTCCCGTCGGGGAGCACGCTCGGGTAGGCGACATGCACGGCCTCCCCATCGGGGATGATCGTCGGCCGACTCCCTTCTGGCAGGGTAGCTGCAGCGTGCTCCAGGTACGGCGCGAGGTGCTCACGAAGGTACGCCGCGAAATTCGTGGCGGCGCGTTCATTGAGGCGCTTGCGGTGCGTACCGGTAATGGCCTCCGCGAGCGGGTCCTCGTTACCTAGAATGCTCGGGTGCTTGGTGCTGACCGTGATGTCGACGTCCTCGCTGAAGCGGTCGATCGCCGCATACACTTTGCTCAAGCTCGTACCACCCTTGAAGGCGTAGTCAGGCGCGCTCGGTTGGCGGAAGAGCGCGTCCAAGCACCACACCACCCAGACGTCCTTCTCGAGCACGTCCGCGCTCCATGAGCTCGTGGAGGCACCAGCTTCGATGATCTCGCGTCGTTCGGTCGTGTCGAGGCACAGGAAGTTTTCAAACGGCATGTAGCGGGCTCTCGAGCGTTTCGACCGCTTGTCGCATCCAGCGAGGCAGCTTGTCTTTGTTCACGTGCTTGAACTCTTCGCAGGAGATCCGCTCGCACACACGCCCCAGGACCTCCCCGGTCACGCGCCGCGGGCCCAGGTGATGCAGCGCCAGCAGAGCCTGCCCCGCCGGCGTGTGCTGCTGCTCGATGAGGTACGCGGGAGCGTGTTGGAACGCGATCGCGCCCTTGCCGACCGGTACCTTGCGCGTGCGGCCGGTCGTGTAGAAGGCGGTCTGCATGGTCACGTGCGTGCTCAAGCCCAGCTTGCGCGCAAGGTCGGCGCCGTGCGGGGCGAGCATCTCGCCGTTCTGCTTGGCAATGACTTTGGCGACGGATTCCGGCGCGAGCAACGCTGCGCTCCTCAGGTGCCGCACCGGCTTCGGGCGTGCGTACACGCCCTTGATCACGCGCACGAGTTCACCGCGCTTCGCCAGGCGCGAAACTGCCTGCCGTACGCTGGTGGATGAGCCGCACCGCTTGAAGGTCTCCAGCGTCAACGGCTTTCCCCTCGGTAGGCGCCTCACCGTTGCTTGAACTCGCTCGCTCGTGTTCATCGCTCCTCCAGTCACAACGATGCTACCATAATTGTGACACCATAATCGTAGAATGACGCTCCAGGACGCCGCTGGAGCGACTACACTAGGCGCCTACCTGGGCCGTAAGTGATTGTGCTTGCGACGCTACCGCGTCGGCTCGAGCACGTCGTACATCTCGAGTGTTGCCTTGACCAGGCGGTTTCCCCCGGAATCTCCAGTCCCAGGCGCTATCGCAAGATGCGGCGTGGGGCATGCTGCCGTTCAGCACGGCCGCCTCGCCGTCCATCGCGCGGTGACCTTGGGCCTCAAAGGGCCGGTCCTCGAGCCTCCAAAGACGCCGAAGAGCCGACGCGCCGTGACCATTCTGGACGTGCTCCGCGACGTCCTACTGGCGCACCTTGCCTGGCAACGCGACCGCGGCGACGCGGCTGGGTTCGTCGTGACCACGCAGGATGGGCGAACGGTTGCCCCGTTCCGGTTCGGCGAGGCCAGCGTCCGCCGCACGCTCGCCGCGGCTCGCATCGTCGGCCCGGTTTCGCCGTACGATCTCCGCCACACGGTCGGATCGCTGCACGTCCGCGCGGGCACGGTGCTCAAGGTCGTGAGCGAGACGATGCGCCATGCCAGCATCCAGCAGGCGGCCAACGTGTACGAGCATTTCTCTGTCGACGTCACGGCGGGGACGGTGGTCGACGGTCGCATCGCGCGAGGACCGTGGCCGCTCGGGGCCCACGACGCGCGCTGCCCGGTCGGCGTCTACGGCGGCGGCTGCGATCGCAACGTGCCGTTCGGCGTCGCCCGGGCGTGGGCCGAACGGCTGGGTCAAGCGCGCTTGGTGCCGATGCCCGGCGAGGGGCACGTGTCCGTGCTGCCAGCGGTGGCGCAGCGCGTGCTAGCGTCGGTCGCGTGACGCTTTTCGGCTGGCTCCACGTGGCCGCCGCCGCGGCGGCCCTCGTCACGGGAGCTGCCGTGTTCGGGTTCCGCAAGGGAACGAAGCGCCACGTACTGCTGGGGCGGGCGTACGGGCTCGCTCTGCTGCTCGTGAACCTTCCGGCGCTCCTGCTGTACGAAGCGTCCGGGTCGTTCGGGGCGTTCCATCTGCTGGCCGTCGTCAGTTTGGCCACGCTGACGGCCGGCCTCGCTCCGTTGCTCCTCGGCTACCGCACCCGTCCCTACCGGGTGCGGCACGGGTTCTTCATGGCGTGGTCGTACGTGGGCCTGGTCGCGGCCGGACTGGCCCAGTTGGCGAACGCCGTGTTCCGGGACCAGGGAGGCGTGGCCGTGCTCGTGGCGACGGTGAGCGTGGTCTCCGTGGGTGGCGCGATCGTGCACGCCCTCGGCCCGAGGATCGTGCGCGCGTCGGGCCCAGGGGTCGGATCCGAGTTGCCGCGCGTGAATCGATGAGTTCGTGATAGCGCCGCTCGCCGGATGGTGGGCAGGATCGGTCACGAACACGCGCCCGTCGCGACGCGTGCAGCGCAACACCTTCTCGTTCGGCTCGGTACCCACGATCCACGGCCCGTGCCTGTGCCGCAGCCCTGGCGCTGGGGGCGTCGGCGGTGGCGCCTTCGGCCGTTCTGCCGTCGGGCAGGCCGTGAAGCGGAAGGAGGAACCGGCCGAGCCCTCGGGACGGCCCGAATCAGGGTACGGTGACGTCAACGGTTGCAGCCGAAGAGAGACGCGTTTCCACCGCCACGTTCGTCGCGGATTGCTGGCAGAGGAGCCGCGCCAATGCCGCGACGCGCGCGTTGGCCTCGTCTCCTGCCACTGTCCGTCGTGGGCGCTCCCCGAGAGTTGCCGTCGCGACGAGAGGAGACTCGATGACGACGTGGTATGCCGGTCCCCGCACGAGATGGTCGTGGAGGCGCAGCGGAACGCAAGTCCTGCTCGCGTTGGCAGTCGTATGGTTCGGATTCGCCGGAGCGCAGAGTGGTGGTTCGGGCGGTGGTTCGGGCGGTGGTTCGGGAGGCGACGGCGACGTGGTGGCCGCTCACCCGCGGCTCTGGGTCACGACGGCCGATCTGCCCCGGTTGCGGGCATGGGCGAACAGGGACAACCCGATCTATCAGCAAGGCCTCAAGGTGCTGGCGGAGGAGGCCGTCGCGGCGATGGACGCGGGTCGGGTACCGGCAGAGGATCACGGTGGCACCACGTGGGTGCAGTACCCGACCGAGATGTACGCCCAGCTGTTCGCGTTCATGTCCCTGATCGAGGAGGACCCCGCCACGCAGCGCGACTATGCCGAGCGGGCACGCACGCTCCTGATGTTCGTGATCGATGCAGCGGCACGAGGCCAAGCGGAGGACGAACCGTTCCGCGGCACCCAGTTCGCGACCAGCGACCGGTCGCGCTGGTGGGGCGAGTCGTTCGCGCTCACCACCGACTGGATCTATCCGCACCTGAGCCGTGAGGACAAGGCGACGATCCGGGAGGTGTTCCTTCGCTGGGCCGACGAGAACGAGCGTGCCGAGATCACCACGTACAACCACCCGGAGCCCCGTGGGGTGCAGAACGACCCGGCGCTGGTGGCGGATCCCGTTCGGGTTCGCTGGGCCGCGAACAATTACTACACTGCCCACGCGCGGAACATCGGCCTGATGGCGATGGCGCTGGACGTAGAGGACGATCCGAGCGGCGAGCTCAGGTCTCACCTGGACAGCGCCACCGGGGCCTGGCTCTACGTGATCGATCACCTGCTCCGCAACGACGGCA
>JBBDSD010000236.1:0-6385 GCA_040905065.1 Trueperaceae bacterium
GGCTTCGTGGTCCGGACCGGTCCGGAGGCGGCGCTCGCGACCGGCGACCGGGCGCGACTCCGGGTGCGGGGTGCGGCGGTGCCGCTCGAGAGCAGCGGCCGCTGGTGACGCGGGCGCGCGCCTACGGCGCGTGCAACGGCTCTTGCAGCATCTCCGACAGGCGCGACAGGCAGCGGTCGTACTTCTTGGACCAGGCGCCGCTCGCGTACGACGGATCGAAGGTGGCTTCCAGGGGAGCCTCCCCGCGGACGCGCAGGCGGACGCCCAGGTCGTACGCCTTGTCCACGAAGTGCACGAAGCGCAGCGCCTCGTTCGCACCCTCGATCGGTCGAAGCCGCTGAATCGCCAACGTTCCGGCGGGCTGCAGCAACCGCGCGTACCGTGCGGGATGCAGCGACGCCAGGGTGCGCGCTAGATCGGCGCCGTCCGTGGCCAGGACCGGCTCGGGGCCGCTTCGGAGCGCCCGATCGATCGCTTCGTCGCTGGACCAGCGAGCGCGGCGGGTTCCGGCGCGATGATCGGGCCCGTCGATGCGGATCGCCTCGAAGCGGTCGGCGATCCCCAAGATTTCGCGCCGGAAGTCGTCGGCCGCGAAGCGTCCCTCGCCCTGCCGATCGGGCGGCGTGTTCGAGGTGGTCAGCACCGTCGCGCCCGCCTCGAACAGGTTCGCGAGAAAGGTGGCGATGATCAGGGTGTTGCCGGGATCGTCCAGCTCGAACTCGTCCAGGCAGAGCAGCCGCGTACCGGCGAACGCCTCGCGGGCTCCGTCGCGCCCCAGCACGCCGACCCGGTGGACCAGGTCCTGGAACGACAGGTACCGCTTCCGGTCGGTCGGAAGGGGCGCTGCGTGCCAGGCGGCCGCCAGCAGGTGCGTCTTGCCGACCCCGAATCCTCCGTCGAGGTACAGACCCGAGCCGACCTCCGGACGCCTGCGTCGCCACGGCGCTAGCGAGCGCCAGCGGGAGCGCCGCGACGGCGGCGGCGACGCGACGCCCGCGACGCAGACCCGGACCCGGTCCCGCGCCGCCGCCTGGCTCGGGTGGGCGATGCGGTACGCCTCGAACCGGGTGGCGCCGAACCGGGGCGGCGGCACCAGATCGTCGCTTCGCGGGGGCACCGACCGGTCGCGGGCCGCAGAGGCCCGCTCCGCCCAGGCGCTGCGGGGATCGACCGGCGTCCGCGTGCTGGACGACGTGGAGGCGTTCGGCACGGCGGGGACGGTACCACGGAGGCGGCCGCGCGCGCGGGCTCGACGTTGACGGACCGACCTCCGGGCGCGTAGCATCGGCAGGACCGAAGTTCGGGGAAGACCGGTGCGAATCCGGCGCTGTCCCGCAACGGTAACCGCCTCTCGGCAGAAGCCCGAACACCGACTTCGGATCGCACGGCAGCCTTGCGAGGACGAGGACGCGCCGCCCCGGACGCCCCACGAGGTTTCCCAGGCAGCTTGCGACGCCCCCGGTCGACCGACCGGTCCGGCATCCCGTCGATCGCAAGAGCCCGAGGAGGCTCTCGTGAAGCACCCGAACGGACCCCAAGCCCCACGCGCCCCACGCACCGCGCTCGACCCCCGGCCGAGCAGGCACGCCGCGCCGTGGCGTCTGCTGCGGACCCTGACGCTGCTGCTCGTGGCGGTGGCGCTGTCCGCCTCCGCCGTAGCGCAGGTGGTGGTGACCGACGCCCTCGGTCGCGAGGTGGCGCTGGAGCGACCCGCGCAGCGCATCGTGGCCATGATTCCGACCCATACGGAGAAGGTGTGCGCGCTGGGCGCCTGCGACCGGCTGGTCGGACGCGACACGTTCAGCGACCATCCGGCTCGTGTGCTCGACCTGCCCGACCTCGGAAGCGCCTTCTCGCCCGACCTGGAGCGCCTGCTGGCCCTCGATCCCGACCTGATCCTGACCGACGCGTACAGCGGCCTGGTGGAAGCGCTGGAGGGCGTGGACGTGGCGGTCTACGCCGGCACGCCCGAGACGGTCGCCGGCATCGGCGAGGTGCTGCACGACCTGGGCGTGCTGCTGGGCACGGAGACCGAAGCCGCCGTCCTGCGCGGCCGGATCGAAGGAGCCGTGGGAGCGTTGGCGGACGCCGCCGCCGAGCGGGACCCCGCCCCGCGCGTGTTCCTGGAGCTGGATCCCACCCCCTACACCGCCGGACCGGCCTCCTACCTGGGCGAGCTGCTGACGCTCGCCGGCGGCGCGAACGTGGTCCCGGCCGGCATCGGCGACTTTCCCGCCCTCGACCCGGAACAGGTGATCGAGGCGGATCCGCAGGTGATCGTGCTGTTCGACGCGCCGTACGGCGAGAGCGCCGACACCGTCGCCGCGCGACCCGGCTGGGGACAGATCATTGCCGTACGCGACGGCAAGGTCGTCGAGCTCAGCGACGATCAGGCCGACCTGCTCAGCCGCGCCGGACCCCGGCTGCCGGACGCGCTGCGGTTGCTGATCGATCTGCTGGACGAGGCGGATCGCTGACCGGACGGCGAGGGGCCGTGCAGCGAACGATGGAGCGATCTTTCCCCGACGCCGGTCCGCGTCGCGGGACCGCTGCAGCGGTGTCCGCCGTCGCACTGGCGGTGACCGTCGCGGGCGCGTTGGCGATCGGGTCGGTGCCGTTGGCGCCAGGCGAGGTGCTCGGGGCTCTCGTGCGCGGCGTCGGTGGGCGGCTGGACGGCGTGCACGACACGATCGTGTGGCACGTACGCCTGCCGCGCGTGCTGCTCGCCGCTACCGTCGGTGCCGGATTGGCGCTTGCCGGCAGCGCGTTCCAAGCGGTGTTCCGGAACCCGTTGGCCGATCCGTACCTGCTCGGGGCGGCCAGTGGAGCCGGGTTCGGCGCGGCGGTGGCGATGGTGTACGGCGCGTCGCTGCCGTGGACGGTGCAGGTGATGCCCGCCGCCTTCGTCGCGGCGTTGGCGACGGTGGCGGCGGTGGTCCTGCTGGCTCGGCGTGGTGGACGCCTTCCGATCGTGTCGCTGATTTTGGCCGGGGTGGTGCTGGGGTCCAGCCTCTCGGCGGGGACCAGCTTCGTGATGCTGGCCGCACGGGAGCGCACCGCCGGCGTGCTGTCGTGGTTGCTCGGAAGCTTCGCGTACGCCGATGCGGCCGATCTCGCGCGGCTGGTGCCGCTGGTGCTGGCGGCGCTGATCGGAGGCGTCTGGGCGCATCGAGGCTTCGATCTTCTGCAGGCGGGCGAGCCGGCGGCGCGTCTGCTGGGACTCCCGGTCGAACGGTTCAAGTGGACCGTGGTGGCGGGCGCGACCCTGGTGACGGCCGCGGCGGTCGCTGCGGTGGGCGTGATCGGCTTCGTGGGCCTGATCGTGCCGCACGCGGTGCGGCTGGCGTTCGGTCCGGAGCACCACCGCCTGGTGCCGCTCTCCGCCCTGTGGGGCGCCGCCTTCCTGGTCGCCGCGGATTTGGCGGCGCGCACGGTGCTGGCTCCGGTCGAGATTCCCGTCGGCGTGGTCACCGCGCTGATCGGGGGGCCGTTCTTCTTGCTGTTGCTGCGGCGTGGACGGGAGCCGGCGTGATCGGGTCCGGTGGTGACGGGCGCGACGTCGCTACCTGCCGCGCGGGCGACGCGGACGGGAGCGGGGAGGCGCTCGCGCTGCACGACGTGCGGTTCGCCTACCCGAGCGGGCCCGAGGTGGTGCGCGGTGCGAGCGCGCGCTTTCCGCGAGGGCGTCTGGTCGGCATCGTGGGTCCGAACGGGGCGGGCAAGTCGTCGCTGATAGGCCTGGCGTCGGGGGTGCTGACGCCCAGCGCGGGGGACGTCGTGCTGGAGGGGACTCCGTTGCGCCGCTTCGGTCGGCGCCCCGCGGCGCGCCGGATTGCGGTGGTGCCGCAACGCGCGGAGCTGCCCGCCGGCTTCTCGGTCCGGAGCGTGGTCGCGATGGGGCGTGCGCCGTACCTGGGCTTCTTCGGGTCGCAGCGAGCGCACGACGTCGCGATCTGCGAGACGGCGATGCGCCGGACCGACGTGTGGCGGTTTCGGGACACGCCGGTCCAGCGCCTGTCGGGGGGCGAAGCGCAGCGGGTGGTGCTGGCCCGCGCGCTGGCGCAGGAACCGACCTGGTTGCTGCTGGACGAACCCACCACGCACCTGGACCTGCGGTTCCAGGCGGAGGTGCTCGACCGTGCCGTCGCGGCGGCCCGCTCCGGTCTGGGCGTGGTGGCGGTGCTGCACGACCTGAACCACGCGGCCCGCTGCGACACGGTGCTGATGCTCGATCAGGGACGGATCGTGGCCGAGGGCCCGCCCAGCGAGGTGTTCGACGAGGAGCGGGTGCGGCGCGTGTTCGGGACGCGCGTACGGATCGTGCGGGACGGCGACCGACCGGTGGTGGTACCTAGCTGAGCGGGTGCCTAGCTGAGCTGGTGCGTGTCGGGCTGCTCGCGCACCTCGTCCAGCGTGCGCGGCAGGCCGTCGCCCGGATCGAAGCGTTGTTGCACCCGCATGGCGGTGTCGTAGAAGTCGACCAGTGCCTCCGACGCAGCGCGCCAACCGAACGGTTCGACGCTGGCGCGGGCATCCCGGCCCATCCGGTCGCGCAACGGCTCGTCGTGCACCAGCGTCGCCAGGCGTTCGGTGAACTCGCCCAGATCGCCGGGCGTGAACAGGAAGCCGTTGCGGCCGTGATCGATGACGTCGGGAATGCCGCCGGCACGTGCGCCGACCACCGGCACGCCGGACGCCATCGCCTCCATCGCCACGAATCCCAGCGTCTCCGTGTCGCTGGGGAAGGCGAACAGGTCGGCGCTGGCGTAGGCGGCGGCCAGATCATCGCCCGACAGGTAGCCGGTGAACACGGTCGGGGTGTCCGCGAACATCCGCCTCAGGTCGCGTTCTGCCGGTCCCGAGCCGACCATCGCCAGGCGGACGCCGGGAATGCGCGTGACGGGGGCGTAGAGCCAATCCAGCCGCTTCTCGGGGCTGAGGCGCCCGACGTACAGCAGCAGCGGCTTGTCCGGCTCGCCCCCGGTGAGGCGCTGGCGCATGGCGTCCGTTCGTTTTGACGGGTGATGCAGCTCCGTGTCGACCGCCTTCGGCCAGAGCCGGACCCGTTCGATGCCCAGCCCGCGCGCGGAGTTCACCATCGGCACGCTGGTGCACAGGTTCACGTGCGCCTGGTTGTGCACGTCCCGCAGAAAGGTCCGCGAGAACGGTCCGAGGAACGACAGGCGCAGACGCTCGGCGTACTGGGTGATGTCGGTGTGGTAGCTGGCCAGGAGCGGCAGGTTCCGTTGCCGCGCGATCATGGTGCCCCACAATCCTAGGATCACGGGATTGACCACGTGCACCACGTCGGGATCGAACCGATCGAGCTCCCGGCCGATGCGCGGCCGCGGCAGCCCTAGGAACAGTTCCGGATACCACGGCCAGAAGCGGATGCTGGAGATGCGGACCACGCGGTAGCCGACCGCCCGGTCGGGCGGCCGGCCTGGCGCGAAGATCAGGACCTCGTGCCCCAGCTCCCGCAACTGCTCCAGGGAACGGACGATGCGGGTGACGACCCCGTCGATCTTCGGCAGGAACGTTTCGGTGAAGAGCGCGATGCGCACGCGGTCGCCCCTTTCGCCTCTCGCTCGCGACCGTTTCGTCGGTCGCGTTGGCCTCAGCTGCGGCCGGTCGGTGCTTGGGGCACGCCCGGTTTCTGGTGCTGGGTCCAGGTGCTGGTGGCGGGGATCTTGTCGGGGTCGGCGCGGGTGGCGTACTTGCGCGCGACGTCGGTGACTTCTTCGAGGAGGCCGTCTTCGAGGGTGGTGGGGTCGAGGCCGAGTTCGAGAAAGCGGTCGTTCTTGACGTGCAGGTCGTTTTCGGGGTCTTCGTTGCGGGGATTATTGACGTGAGCGACGTCGGCGCCGGCGATGCGGGCCACGATCTGCGCGAGGTCGCGGACGCGGTGGGTCTCGGTCATCTGGTTGAGGATGCGGACGCGTTCGCCCGGTTCGGGGGGGTGTTCGATGGCGAGTTGGATGCAGCGGACGGTGTCTTGGATGTGGATGAAGGCGCGGGTCTGGCCGCCGGTGCCGTGGACGGTGAGGGGGTAGCCGACGGCGGCCTGCATGAGGAAGCGGTTGAGGACGGTGCCGTAGTCGCCGTCGTAGTCGAAGCGGTTGATGAGGCGTTCGTCGCTGCTGGTCTCGTGCGTGTGGGTGCCCCAGACGATGCCTTGGTGCAGGTCGGTGATGGGGAGACGGTCGTTCTTGGCGTAGTAGGCGAACAGCAACTGATCGAGGGTCTTGGTCATGTGGTAGATGCTGCCGGGGTTGGCGGGGTAGAGGATCTCTTGGCGGACCTTGTCGCCGTCGTCGGTGGTGACTTCGACGGGGAGGTAGCCTTCGGGGATCTTCATGCCGGCGGTGCCGTAGCCGTAGACGCC
>JBBDSD010000237.1:0-1083 GCA_040905065.1 Trueperaceae bacterium
GGTAGAGCAGGGCTACACCGACCTGAGCGCGGCGCAGCAGCTGCGGTTGCTGGCTCGGCTCAGCGACTGGCTCGAGGAACAGGGACTGGAGCCGTCCGGGCTCGGCGCGGAGACGATCGAGGCATTCTTCGAGAGTCGGCGACGGGTCGGCTGTGGGAAGTGGCTCTCGGCGGCCGGACCGCAGCCGGTGCTGTCGTACTTGCGTGGGGTCGGTGCGGTGCCGGCGCCGCCACCGCTGATCGACAGGTCCCCGGCAGGGCGGCTGATCGTCTCCTACCGCCGCTACCTGCAAGAGGAACGGGGCTTGGTGGCGCGTACGGTCGAGGCGTACGTCGCCGTAGCCCGCCGATTTCTGGAAGCGCAGAGCAGCAGCCGGGAACCTCTGAGGTTGGATGCGCTGACGGCGGCGAACGTGATCGCGTTCGTCGAGGTGGAGTGCACCAGACCCGGCGTGCGGGTGGGTGTGGTCACGGCGTTGCGCTGTCTGCTGCGCTATCTGTTCTTCGAGGGGCTGATCGCCACCGAGCTCGTCTGGGTGGTGCCGGCTGCGGCCGGCTGGTCGGAGCCGTTGCCCACAGCCGTTACTGCGGCGCAGGTCGACGCGCTGCTGGCCTCGTGCGACCGCCAGCGTTCGGTCGGTCGGCGCGACTTCGCGCTGATCACTGTGCTGGTCCGTCTGGGGCTGCGGGCCAGCGAAGCGGCAGGGCTCAGGCTCGACGACTTCGACTGGCGAAACGGCGAGATCACCGTCCGCGGCAAGGGCGACCATCTCGAGCGGCTGCCGCTTCCCGGCGACGTGGGTGAGGCCATCGTCGCCTACCTGCAGCGGGGACGTCCGGACTGTGCAGCCCGTGAGGTGTTCATCCGGGCGCAAGCTCCGTTGGGCAGGCTGGCCCAGCCGTCGGTGACCGACATCGTCTATCGCGCCTGCGGCCGCGCCGGACTGCCGATCTTCGGGCCGCATCGGTTGCGCCACACCGCGGCGACCCAGATGCTGCGTGCAGGTGGCAGCTTGGCCGAGATCGCGCAGGTGCTGCGCCATCATGATCCTGCCACCACGGCGAGGTACGCCAAGGTCGATCG
>JBBDSD010000238.1:0-6335 GCA_040905065.1 Trueperaceae bacterium
GTTGGTAACGACGGCGACGTCGGCGTGCAGTTGCGCGAACCCGGGATCGGACTCGTCGACCTCCGCTACCAGGTGCCGGCCCCGGCCGTAGCGCATCACGCCACCGAGCGCCGGCAGCGTCGCGCCCAGTTGCACGGCCGGGTCGTTGCCGTGCGCCAGCAGGATGGTGGCGATCATGCCGCTGGTGGTGCTCTTTCCGTGGGTGCCGGTCACGCCGATGGCGCGGTAGCTGCTGAACAGTTCGGACAGCAGGTCGATCCGGCGACGGATCGGCAGGCCGCGACGCTCCGCCTCGCGGCGTTCGGGCGCGTCGATCGGAATGGCGGCGCTGGTCACCAGCGCGTCCACGCCGTCCAGGTGGTCGCGGTCGTGGCCGATGCGGACGTCGATGCCGACCGCGCGAAGTTCGCGCACCGTGTCGGAGTCGGCCCCGTCGCATCCGGACACGAGGTGGCCGGCCGCCTGGTAGTGCCGCGCCAGGCCGCTCATGCTGACGCCGCCCACCCCCATGAAGTGCAGGTGCGGCTTCACCGCGCGCCCTCCCGCCGCTGCGGCCCTGGCGCGGTCGTGGACGGTTTCCCGTCGGTCACGACCTGTTGCACGCCGTCCAGTAGGCGCCTCGCCGCACCGACCGGACTGCGGGCGGCGATCCGGTCGCCGGCGCGGCGGAGGGTGCGGTCGTCCAGTAGGCCGCTCCACGCCGCCGTCAGGCCGGCCGCGTCGTGCTGTTCGATCAGGATCCCCCCGCCCGCGTCCTGCACGGCGCGGGCGTTGTGTCGCTGGTGATCGTCGGCGGCGGAGGGCAGGGGCAGCATCAGCAGCGGTACGCCGTGGAACGCGGCCTCGGCGAGGGTGCCGACGCCTGCGCGCGTGACCGCCAGATCGGCGGCCGACCAGGCCAGCACGGCGTCCACGAAGCCCGCGACGCGGTAGCCCTGCAGGTCGCGCGTCGCGTCGCGCACGCCCTCCGCCCAGCGCGGACCGGCGGCGTGCAGCACCGTGCCGCGCCGTTCGGGCGCCAGGCGCCGGTACGCCGCCGGCGCCGCGTCGTTCAAGGCCGACGATCCTTGCGATCCTCCCATCACCAGGGTCACCGTACCGCTGGGCGGCAGGCCCAAGCGGGTGCGGGCTTCGACGCGCGGCAGGCGACGTTCCCGCACGGGAAAGCCGACCACCTCGGTCCGGCGGGCGTTCGGCAGGCGGGCGTCCGCCTCGGCCCAGGCCAGGGCGGTCCAGGCGGCACGACCGGCGAACCAGCGCGTGACCCGGCCGGGAAAGGCGTTCCCTTCGTGCAGCACGAGCGGCGTGCCGGTCAGGGTCGCTGCGAGGCAACCGGGGAAGGAGGCGAAGCCACCGAACCCGACCACCACGTCCGGACGCCAGGAGCGTACGGTGGCGATCGCGCCTCGCACGCCTCGGACCGCGCGCCACGCCTGCCGGGGGTCGGGGCGTCCGCGACGCCATTTGCCGGCGCTCACGCCGCGGAACGGCACGCCGGCCTCGCGGGCCAGGCGTTCCTCCATCCCGCCGCTGGCGCCCAGCAGCAGCGTGTCGAAACCTGCGGCGGTCGCTTCGGCCGCGAGGGCGAGGGCGGGGAAGACGTGACCGCCGGTCCCTCCGGCGGCGAGCAGGATCTTCATGAAGCGGGGACTCCTTCCGGTGTTCGGCGACGCGCCTCGCGATGCGCGGCGTGCAGGAAGCCGAACGCGATGGCGACCGAGAGTTGGCTGTTGAATCCGTAGCTGACGAACGGCAGGGGAATGCCGGTGACCGGCACCAGGCCGGAGGCGACCAGCAGGTTGACGGCCGCCTGCCCGCAGAGGTACGCGGTAGCGCCTGCCGCGAGAAGACTGCCTGGGCCCGCTTGCGCGGCGGCGATGCGCAGGCCGCGCGACGCGATCACCAGGTACAGCGCCACCAACGTCGCCACGCCCAGCAGGCCCAGCGTGCGACCGATCGAGATGGCGACCAGGTCGGTCTCGGCCTCCGGCACCTGCACCGGCCTGCCGGCGCCGATCCCGACCACCCCGGCCGAGAGCAACGCCTGTCGCGCACGGTACGCCTGATAGCTGGTGGTCTGCGTCGCCTCTTGATCGCCCCACAGGTCCTGGAAGCCGGTGATCCGGTCGGACAGGTACCCGTACTGGCTCAGGTACGGGCCGCCCACCACCAGCGCGATCAACGCCGCCGCCACCGAGATCGACAGCAGCCGCGTCAGGGTGGTACCGGCGGCCAGCATCACGGCGAACGCCAGAGCGAACAGGAACAGGGCGGTACTGACGTCCGGTTCCGCCACGATCAGGCCGGCGGCCACGCCGACCACCACCATCGGTCGCCAGATCTGCCAGTCGCCCAGGTGGTTGTAGAAAAACGCGGCCAGGTACGCGATCACGGCGACCTTCATCAGTTCCGACGGTTGCAGCGTGAAGCCGCCGATGGCGATCCATCGCTTCGCCTCGCTGCCGGCCGGACTGGTGCCTACGATCAGCGTAACGATCAGCAGCCCGACCATCACGAAGTAGATCCAGGGACTGGCCCGCACGACCGCGCGGACCGGCACCAGGGCGACGCCGGCGGTGAGGAGCAGCGCGCCGGCAGCTCGCGCGGCGTGCTCCATCCCGAGCGCCGGAGCGGCCGCCGTCACGCCGACCACGCCCAGCACGCCCAGGCACAGTTGCGCGATCAGGAGCAGGCGGTCCACGGGTCCCCCTTCAGCAGCTCGGCGACCGCGACCCGGAACGCTGCGCCGCGGTCGGCGTGGTCCGAGAAGCGATCGAACGAGGCGGCCAGCGGGGCCAGCAGCAGCGTGCCGCCGCCTGCGGCGCGCAAGCGGGCGGCGCCGTCGGTCACCGCGCGCCGCATCAGGACGCGACCGTTGGCATCGTCGATCGCGTGCCCGGACGTCAGGTCGGCGAGGGCGTCGACCACGTCGGCCCCGCTCTCGCCGATGCCGATCAGGTGCAGGACCCGACCCGGCAGGCGTGCCGCGACGGTGCGCGGGTCGGCTCCCTTGTCGCGTCCGCCGACGATCCACACGATCGGCGGCGTGGCCGCCTCGAGCGCGGCGTCCACGGCCAGCTCGCGGGTGGCGATCGAGTCTTCGACGAAACGCACGCCGCACCGTTCGGCGATCGTCTCGTTCCGTCCCGGCTGCCCGCGCAGGGTCGGGATCGCGTCGCGGATCGCGGGGACCGGAGCCCCCACCGCTTCGGCGGCGGCCGCGGCGGCCAGCAGGTTGGCGCGGTGATGCCGACCTTCCGTCGCCAACGCACGGACCGGTCCGAGATCGTCGTCGCCCAGGCGGAAGCGGTCGCCCTCTTGCCGGGCGTGGACCGGTCGGCCGTCGACCGAGACGTGGACCACGCGCGCGCTCAGGTCGCGGTCCCAGCCCTGTTGGTGCGGATCGTCGGCGTTGAGCACCGCCACGTCGTCCGGTCCCAGGTGGGCGAGCAGGCGCCGCTTGAGGGCGTGGTACGCCGTCACGGTGCCGTGCCGGTCCAGATGGTCGCGGCCCAGCACGGTCACGACCGCCACGCGCGGATGCAGGGTGGGGCAACGCTCCAGCTGGAACGACGACATTTCGGTCACCAGCCACCGACCCGGCGTCGCCACGGCGGCGAGGGCGGGGTCCAGGTTGCCGCCGGCCTCCGCCGGCAGGCCGGCCGCCCGAAGCAGCGCCTGCGTCCAGCGCGTGACGGCGCCCTTGCCGGCGGTGCCGGTGACGGCCACGATCGGCGCGTCGACGGTGCGATGCACCCACTCGACTTCGCCGATCGTCTCCGTGCCCGCAGCGCGCAGGGCGACCAGGTCGGCGTGATCGATCGGCACGCCGGGCGCCGCGATGCAGACGGTGGCGCCGGTCTCGAGCGGGTCGCGGACGCGCCGCCAGCCGGACCGGACCGCCTCGCGCTGGTCCGGTCCGTCCTCGTCGCGATCGAACCAGACGGGCGTGCGTCCTTGCCGCTCCAGCAGCCGGCCGGCGGCCAGCCCGCTGCGCCCCAGGCCGTACAGCAGGACCGGCATTTCGCGGGTCGCCGCGTCGGTCACCACCATCCCCGGCTGGAGATGCCGATCGTCACCGTCAGGGCGGTCACGATCCAGAACCGGGTCACGACCCGCGTCTCGGGCCACCCGCTCAGCTCGAAGTGGTGGTGCAGCGGACTCATGCGCAATAGACGACGACCGCCCGTGTACCGGAACCAGCTCACCTGCACCATCACGGACAGCACCTCGGCCATCGGCACCAGCGCCACGATTGGCAGGCGCCACACGTCGCCGTGCAGGATCGCCAAGCCGGCGACCGCGGCCCCCAACGCTTCTGCGCCGGCGCCGCCCATGAAGATCCGGGCCGGGTGGGCGTTGAACCAGAGGAAGCCGAGCAGGGCACCGGTCAGCGATGCGGCCAGCGGGTCGCCCCAGAACGCCAGCAGCACGATCAGCGCCACGCCGGCTGCCAGGCCGTCCAGGCCGTCGGTCATGTTGAAGGCGTTCACGGCGCCGGTGATCACGAAGGCGAACACCAGCAGGTCCAGGGCCGGAACGCCGAACGCTTCGCGGCCGGCGGCGACCGCGAAGAACGCGAACCCGAGCGCAACGGTGGCCTGGCCCGCCAGGCGCCAGCGCGCCAGGATCCCGGTGCTGGCGTCCTCGCCTTGGCGCGTGGCGCGCTTGCGGCGCAGCGAGACCAGGTCGTCCCACCACCCCAGGGCGGCGCTGGCAAGGATCAGCGCCAGCAGCGCCCACAGGCCGGCGCCCAGCGTGTCGGAGGGCGCCAGCGTGGCGGCGAACGGCAGCCGGGGCGGCAGCTCGAGCGGCGCCCAGATCGTGACGGCGATCGCGGTGCCGATCCCGGCGATCAGGAAGGCGAGGCCGCCCATGGTCGGCGTGCCCTCCTTGCCGAGGTGTCCGCCGGGTCCGTCCCGCCGGACCGCCTTGCCCCACCCGCGTTGGCGCGCGACGCCCAGGAACGTTCCGCACGCCAGCCACGACACCAGCGCGGCGATGAGCACGATCCACCACGGATTCACGACACGGCCTCCCGGTCGTGCAGGCGCTGGACCCAGCGCTCGAAGGCGAGCGACCGCGACGCCTTGATCAGCAGCGTGCCTTCGAGAGGGAGCCGGTCGATCGCCTCCGCCACCTGAGCGTCGTGCAGGACCTGCACCTCCGGATTGCCGCTTCGTACCGCCTCCGCTTCGCTGCCGACGTACAGCACCTGCTGCAGGTCGCGGGTCGCTTCGCCCAGCGCGCGATGCTGCGCCTCGCTCTCGGACCCCAGTTCGCGCATGTCGCCCAGCAGGGCGCGGTGGGGGCCCGGTCCGGCCCGCAGGACCTCCAGCGCGTCGAGGAGCGAGCCGGGGTTGGCGTTGTAGCTGTCGTCGATCACGGTGAGGCCGCCGATCGTGCGGACGGTGAGGCGTCCCGGTTCCAGGGGGGCGTGTGCTAGGCGCGCGGCCGCGTCGCGGAGGGGTACGCCCAGCAGGTCGGCCACCAGGAGCGCGCCGACAGCGCTTTCCGCCAGGCCCCGGCCCGGACCGGGCAGGTCGGTGCGGAGGTCGGTCGGTCGCGACAGGTGGAGCGTGGGCGCGAGCGGCGATCCGGCTTGGGTACCGCTGGCGTCGGCGTGCGGGTGGTCCAGTCCGTAGCGCGCGGTGCGGGCGCGCAGCGCCTCCGGAAGACGCTGGTAGGCGTCGTCTGCGGCCACCGCACGCGGTGCGGAGGTCAGCAGTCGGGACTTCTCGCGAAGCACGGTGGCGCGGTCGCCCAGTCCGTCCAAGTGACTGGCGCCCACGGCGGTGAGCAGGCCCATATCGGGGCGCACCAGGTCGGTCAGCACCTCCATCTCTCCGATCCGGTCGATGCCCAGCTCCAGAACCAGCGGCCGCGGTCGCCCGTCGGCGTAGGCGCGGAAGAGGCGACCGGCCAGCGCGTGCGGCGTGTTGAGGTTGCCTTCGCTGGCGTCGGCGTCCAGCGCGGCGGCCAGCAGCGCCTTCGCGGTGGTCTTGCCGACGGAGCCGGTCACGGCGACGACCGGGCCGCGCAGGCGGGCGCGGGCCCAGGCGCCCAGTCGCAGCAGCGTCGCGGCGGGGTCGGGGACCTGCACGCCGCGCGGGTGCCGACGGTCGGAGATCACCAGCGACGCGCCGGCGGCGAGGGCGTCGTCGGCGTGGTCGATGCCGTGCCCGTTCGCGCCCGGCAGGGCGAAGAACAGGTCGCCCGGTCGCACGCGCCCGCTGTGGTGCGTGGCGCCCGTGATCCGCCCGGCGGTCGGCTCGGCGACGTCGTGCTCCAGCCACGACGCCAAGCGCCGGCCGTCCCACGGGCGCGCATGGGAG
>JBBDSD010000239.1:0-6250 GCA_040905065.1 Trueperaceae bacterium
CCTCCACGGTCGGAATTACTTATGAGTCATCCAAGACCCCTTCGGTACGATTCTATTTGAGTCAATGCGGTAGCTTGCCCTCTGCCGTGTAGCCGAGCAGGATGCTTCCCTGCCAGCGCCCGTCCTTGCGTTCGGTGATGGTGCCCTCGCCGTTGCCGCGACGCTTAGGCATGCCCTCCGTGCCAGAGCCCTGCAAGCCACCACCACCGCCTGACCCATCCTGAAACTCCGAAAACGAACCTCGACCCACGATCGACGCCACAACCTGGCGCCGAACATACGCCCTACGCCCCAACGAGACGATTCAGGCCTCAGGAACCCCGTTCACGACGCCCGAACCGGCCTCAAGCCCAGCAACAAGGCCCCAACAAGCCAAGCGCCAAGCCCAACACCCCCATCACGCCACCCAACCCCACCAGAAACCCGCCCATCGCTGCCTCTCATGAATAAAGCGGGTTAGCCAGATTCGAAGCGGGAGGGGTCGCTGCGCCTGTCTCGCACGCGATCCTGGACAGTTATGGACGCACGGCTCGGATTTGGAAAGCGTGTATACGGGTTCCCCCGTATCGAGGGTTCGAATCCCTCTCCCTCCGCCAGCAAGCGAGAACCGCCCCCGTGAACGTGACGGGGGCGGGTCCATCGTCACGGGGCCGGGATCCACGCGTCCCGTGCTCCACTCTTGCCCTCGTGAGTCGATGTACCTATGCCTCTTGCGCATCGACGAATCGCATCGTCGCCTGACGTGATGCGAGCCCGTCTGCAAGCAAGATGCTGACCAGTGCATTGAGCGATACGCCTTCCGTCTTCGCAGTACGCACGAGCTGGGCGTGGAGCGTCCTGGGCAAACGGACCACGAACTTGCCGCTCGGAAGCGTTTCCGGCTCCGGCGGCGCAAGGGGTTCAGGTATCGGCCAGCGCTGTTCGCGATGCATCTCGATGGCGCCTTCCAGCGCCACGTCGAGTTCCCTCAGCGCCTCATCGGGCGTTTCGCCATAGGCGGAGATGTGTGGGAACTCGCTGCACAAGGCCACGTACTCCCGTTCGTACGCGTCGAAGTAGACGTGACGGCTGTAACGCTGCAGTTGCGTGTTCTCCATCGTCCTCACCGTTCCTCCGGGTCCGTCAGGTCGTCGTAGATGCTCAGGAGCTGTTCGATCTGACGCTTCTTGGCCTTGCTCGAATCCTTCTTGTCGGGCTGAAGGTTGACGGCCTGCTCGAACCCTGCGCGCTTGAACAGACGGTGCGATCCCTTCGTGCGAGCGTGCTCGAAGCCAAGACACTCGGCCAATGCCAACGCCTCCTCGAATCGAAGGTTGGCGGCAGATCGCCGAGCCTTGTCGATGAGCTTGGCGCACCTCGCCAACGGACCACCCGTCCCCTAGCGAGATAGTATCATTGCTAGTATCACCGCGCGTGGCCGGACAGCACGAAGCCATGAGCCCCCACTCGAAGCGCTAGTCAACCCTTCTATACCCACCTGAATCGTGCTTCTCATGCGTCACCCACCGACGTCCGGGGGAACCAACGATCCACGATCGAGGCGCACGGCGCGTGGAGCGTGCGGACACGCGGCGCAGCGGGCATCCCGCCCTTTCCGACGTCCGAGCGGGAAACCTCGACGTCGGCCGCCATCCGCCGCACCACCTTGGAGATCTGGCGGTCGGCCCGAAAGGCGAAGATCGGCATGATCAGCGGCGCGAGCACGTCGGGGCGCGGTCGAAGCGCCCACCACACGGTCACCCGACAGCCGTGGTCGTCCGGCTCGACCTTCCACCCGCCGTACATCTCGGACGCGGGAAACGGAAAGTCTTCGGCTTCCGTCGCGAAGCGCAGCGCGAGCTCGCCTGGCTCGAAGCCGATGCACGCTTCGGACCACGATCGCCCGTTCCGGTCCACGCACGTCCGAACCGCGCCGCGTCCTGGCTCGGAGCCGCCGTCGAGCGTCGAGTGCACGAGCGACGGCATGTAGCGCTGGATCGCGCCCAGGTCGGCGATGATCTCCCACATCGACTCCGCCGGCCGGTCGACCTGCACGCGCACGCAGTGCCGTCGCAGGTGCGTGCCGCGTACGCGGTGCGCGTCGTCGATGCCCTTCGCTTGCCAGACGGCGAAGCCGAGCACCACGACGGCGATCGTCGCGATCAGCGCGACCCCCGTGGTCGTGAAGGCGACGGCGCGCGTGGAGAGCAGGACGACCGTGCCAGCGACCCAGCCAAGGTCCAGGGCCGTGGCGTAGGCGGCACGCCAGGTCGCGATCCGCGGGCGCGTCGCCTGATGGGCGAGGTCGAGCGCGAACACGATCAGCCCGCCAGCGATCACCACGAGAATCGGGTGGAACCCGGTTCTCAGCACGCGCGCCACGGTCGCGGGAGCGGCGAGGACGAGGATCCCGGTCGAGAATGCGAACAGGGCGTTGGCGAGCAGGGCGGCGCGGAGCGAACGGTGTGGTGGCACGGGATCCCTCTCCTGGGTGGCGGCGCGAGCGCACGTGTACACTCGGTTGACACATCACGCTAGCCGAGCGGAGCCACGCATGTCAACACGGTTTACACCAAGCGGCACTCCCATGGTCGACAGCCGCTCGCTCCGGTTGGCGAGTGCGAGCGCCGCGGTACGGGACCGCTTGGTGCGACACGTCGCCGACGGCCTGCGCGCCGACGGGTTTCACGACATCTCTCCGTCGACCCTCGAATTCCTCGACGCCCTGGATTGCGGCGTCACCGTCGCAGCCGAGATCGCTCGCTCGCTTGGTGTTTCGCGGCAGATGGTGGCGAAAACCGTCAAGGACCTGTGCCGAGCGGGCTACCTGGCACAACTGGACGGGAAGGGCCGGCAGAAGCGGATCGTGTTCACGGACCGTGGAGAGCGGCTCATGGAACGCGTGAGACGGCGCTTGCGCGAGCTGGACGACGTGATCGATGCGCAGCTAGGAGCCGGTCGGCTCGACGATGCGCTCGCGAGCCTCGACGCCGTGGCGCGCCTGCTGGGCGGACCTCCGTCCCAGGCGTAGCGGTCGTTGCGGCGTCGTGGTGCACCGCCGTCGCCCCACGCTTCCGACCTCCGCGTCAGTCCGTCGCGCCCAAGTACCCCTCGAGCCGCGCGAAGCTTCCGGTCCAGCCCTGCTCGTGGTTCGCCTTCTGCTCGGCGGTCGGCAGCCGAACGTGCTCGAGGCGCATGCGCGTGCCGTTCGATGACGTCGCTTCGAACGCGACCGTCACGAGCATCTCGTGGTCCGATTCGCCGTCCCACCTCCAGGTGAAGACGAGCTTGCGGCCCGGCGCGAGCTCGCGGTAGACGCCGCGGACCACGTACGACCCCATCGTGATCGTGTAGCGTCCGCCCTCGCGCACGTCGAGCTCCGCGGTGGTCGGCATCTCCGGGCTGGGGGCGATCCAGCGGACGACCTCGTCCTCGTCGGTCCACGCCCGGTAGACGCGATCGGGCGATGCAGCGAAGGTCCGTTCCATGGTCAGCACGAGATCCTGCGCGGGTTCGGTCATGGGTTCTCCTCCAAGTAGCCGTCCAGCCGGTCGAGTCGTGTCTCCCAAGCCTCTCGGTACGGTTCGAGCCAGTCGTCCACCTCCTGGAGCGCGCGGGGAGCGAACTGCAGCACGTGCTTGCGACCGTCGACGGTGCGCGTGACCAGCTCGGCGCGCTCGAGCACCTTGAGGTGCCGCGAAATGGCGGGCAGGCTCACGTCGAACGGTCCTGCCAGTCCGCCTGCGCTCGCCGGACCGCGCGCCAGCGCGCCGAGGATGGCGCGACGCGTGGGGTGGGCCAACGCGGCGAAGACGGTGTCGAGGCTCCGAGGCACATCATTAACCATGTCGTTAACTATTTACGTCGCGGCGCAAGATGTCAAGAGGGTGGCAGCGTCCGGGACTTCAGGTAGCTCTCCGGACCGTGCCGGTACGCTCGGTTGGTGCCCTTCCCCCTTCCTCTCTCCGTCCTCGACCTGGTCCCCGTCGCCAGCGACGCCACCTCTCCCCAGGCCCTCCAGCACATGCTGGACCTGGCCCGCCTGACCGACCGTCTGGGCTACCGGCGCTTCTGGATCGCCGAGCACCATGCCACCGACGGCTTCGCGAGCTCCGCTACCGCCGTCCTGATCGCGGCCGTGGCGCGGGAGACGGAACGGATCCGGGTCGGATCCGGCGGCGTGATGCTGCCGAACCACGCACCCCTGGCGGTGGCCGAGGCGTTCCTGACGCTTCACGCCCTGCACCCCGGCCGGATCGATCTGGGACTCGGGCGCGCGCCGGGCACCGATCCGCGCACGGCGCTGGCACTGCGCGGCTCGGCCCAGAGGCTGGGGGCCGACGACTTCCCGCAGCAGCTCGCGGAGCTCGAGGCGTTCGCCGGGTCCGGGACCTTCCCGCCGGGCCACCCGTTCGAGCGGGTGAGCGCCGGCTTTCCCGACGTGGACCTCCCGCCGATCTGGCTGCTGGGCTCCAGCACCTTCGGTGCCCAGCTGGCGGCGGCGCAGGGGCGCGGCTTCGCCTTCGCGCACCATTTCAGTCCCGCGCATGCGCCCGCGGCGATGCGCGCGTACCGGACCGGCTTCCGGCCGTCGCAGGCGATGCAAGCGCCCCACGCGATCCTGGCGGTCTCGGTCGTGTGCGCCGAGACGGAGGCGCGCGCAGACGAACTGGCGCGCACGCACGACCTGCTCTGGGTGCGGTTGCGAAAGGGCGAACGCGGTCCGCTGCCGACGCCGGAGGAAGCAGCCGCCTACCCGTACACGCCAGCCGACCGGGAGGCAGCCGAGGCGTCGCGCCAGATGCTGATCTGGGGCACGCCGGACGTGGTGCGCGACCGCCTCACCGAGTTGGCGACGAATCTGCAGGCCGACGAACTGATGATCGCCTCGCACGTCGCGTCGCCCGCGGAGCGGCTGCAGGGGTACGAGCTGCTGGCCGAGGCGTTCGCGACGGCCTGAACTCGGACCGGCAGCGACGTCCCACGACGGCGCGCAACGCCAGGCGCCCTCAGGCGCTGGCTCGTTCCGCTAGCGCGAACGAGATCGCCTCGCGTTCCGAGAGTCCTGCACCCCGCCGTTCGAGGTCGGCCGCACGCACATTAGGCACCTTCCCTCGTGCTGCGGCCAGCGCTTCGTCGAAGACGTGCTGCTGCCTCGCCGTGAGCGGGACGCCGACCGTGTCCGTCAGGGCGCGCACCGCTCCGGCCAGCACCAGCGCCCGCTCGTGTGCGCCTCGCGCCACGGCCAGGTCCAGGAAGCAGCTGACCGACTGTACCGCCAGCGCTCGCGCGCCCATCTCGCGGCGCGTCCGCAGCGAGCGGCCGTACAGCTCGTGGGCACGATCGGGATCGCCGCCCCACTGCGCCAGGATGCCGAGGTTGACGAACAGATGCGCCGCGCCGTCGCGGTCCCCAATCTCTTCGCACAGCGACAGCGCTTCCGTGTACAGCGCACGCGCCCGATCGTGATCGCCGGTGTCGAGGTGCACGTTGCCGAGGTTCGTCAGCGCCATCGAGAGGCCAGGACGCCCGTCGATGCCGCGCTGCAGCTCCAGCGCGAGCTCGAACTCGCGGCGGGCCGCTTCAAGGTCGTCCTGGTAGGCGTAGGCGATCGCCTTGTTGTTGCGCACGTTGGCCATCTCCCAGACGTGACCGAGGCGCTCGGCGATGGCAAGCGCCTCGTCGAACCGGGCGTGCGCCGCAGCGGGATCGCCACCGTCGCGGATCACGTTGCCGAGGTTGCCCAGCGTGCCCGCCAGGCGCGCCTCGGCGCCCAGCTCGCGGTAGGTCGCCACCGCCGCGTCCAGCAGCTCGCGAGCGGTCGCCAGGTCGCCGCGCCGCCAGGCGACCGTGGCGCGGTCGGTGCGGGCGGCCGCCTGCAGACCGGGATCATTCATCCGCTCCGCATTGCAGAGCGCTTCCTCGAAGGCACGATCCGCGGCCGAGTAGTCCCCCGCCTTCTCGCGTAGCAGCCCCTCGGCCAACCGTGCTCGGATCCGCGCACGGCTCGGGACGTCCACGTTCGGCAGCGTCGCTGCGCGTTCGGCCCAGTGCAGCCCTTCGCGCACCCGGCCGCGCCAGCGCCAAGTGCGCCCCAGGGCGGCGAGCAGCCCGTGCGCCAGGTCTGCCGCTCCGGCATCGATGGCGCGCTCCAGGGCAGCGACCAGATCGGGGTGTTCGGCGTCCAGGCTGGCGAGAGCGGCCGGCTGCTCGGGCGTGTCGAGACGCCGATCGGCGTCCTCGGCGAGGCGAAGGAAGTACCGCGCGTTGC
>JBBDSD010000240.1:0-1053 GCA_040905065.1 Trueperaceae bacterium
CTCGCCTGCGCCGCCATCGCCGGCACGATGACCGTTGCCGCGTTCGTCAACCACGCCGAGAACGGCTTCTGGTCGGTGAACAAGGGTTGGGAACTCAACGGCTACCTCGTCGCCGTTGCGCTGGCCGTGGCGGTGACGGGCCCCGGCGCGTGGTCGCTGGATGCTGCGCTGGGGCTGCTGGTGCGCCCGGTCGTGGGTGTGGCGGCCGTCGCCGGGGGCGTGCTGGGGGGCTGGCTGCAGTGGGCGACCCGCCGTCGCTGAGTCGTGCAGCAGGTCAGGCCAGGGGCAGGACGTAGCGCCAGATCGCAGCCACGTGGACGGCGCTGGCGAGCACGACCATCACGTGGAACACCTCGTGGAACGCGAACCACTGCGGCCAGGGGTTTGGCCGCTGCCGGGCGTAGATGATCCCGCCCCCCAGGTATGCGAGCGCGCCGATCACGAGCAGGACCGTGCCGAACAGCGGCAGGGTCTGGACCGCTCGCAGCAGCGGAGCCGCTGCCAGCGCACCGAACGAGGCGTAGCCCGCGACACCGAGCCAGCGGGGGCCCTTCAACGGTGAGGCCGCCACGGCGGCACCGATGATCGCCAGTGCCCACGCGACCACCAGGCTCCACGTCCGCCACGCACCGTGGAGCGCGTGCACCGCGACCGGGGTGAAGCTGGCGGCGATGAACAGCTGGATCATCGCGACGTCGACCCGCCCGAGCAGGCGGCGGACCGGGGCCGGCCACTTCGGCACGTGGTAGATCGCCGAGATCGCGTACAGCCCGACCAGACCGACACCGAAGACCACGACGCTCAGGCGCGGGGCGCCGACATCGGCCTGACGTGCGAGCAGGACTGCGACGACGACAGCGACCGGGGCAGCGGCACCGTGGATCCAACCGCGCAGCCTCGGGCGGGTCGCGCCGAGAGCGCGGTCCGCCGAAGCGCCACGTGCGGACATGGGAACCACCGGGTCGATGTCGGGGTGAGCGACGGCGAGGGCGCCGCCGCTGCTCCCCAAGGTACGGGGCCGCGCCATCGATGACACAGTCCGATGGTCGGTCA
>JBBDSD010000241.1:0-6168 GCA_040905065.1 Trueperaceae bacterium
CTCGTGAAGCGGTACGGACGCGACGAACCGGTGCTGCACCACCTGGACTTGACGGTCGAGGATCAGGCGATGACGGCCGTCATCGGTTCTTCGGGAGCAGGGAAGAGCACCCTGCTGCGCTGCGTCAACCGCCTGGTCGAGCCGACCTCCGGCTCGATCGATCTGAACGGAACCGAACTCACCACCCTGGCCGGTGCGGATCTCCGGTCGGCACGCCGTCGCATCGGCATGGTCTTCCAGTCGTTCAACCTGCTGGACCGTCTGACGGTGATGGAGAACGTGCTGGCCGGACGGCTCGGCTACGTCGGCTTCTGGCAGGCGTACGCGCGACGCTTTCCGCAGGAGGACGTCGATCGCGCCTACGAACTCCTGGTCCGCGTCGGGTTGGACCGGTACGTGAACCAGCGGGCGGACGCCCTCTCCGGCGGCGAGCGGCAACGCGTCGGCGTGGTCCGCGCCCTCATGCAACGGCCCGAGATCTTGCTGGCGGACGAACCGACCGCGTCGCTGGACCCGAAGACCGGCGCGGAGATCATGCGCCTGTTGCGGAGCCTGGCGTCCGAACTGTCGCTTCCGATCCTGATCAACAGCCACAACGTCGATCAGGCCAAGTCGTTCGCCGACCGGGTCGTCGGCCTCCGACACGGCCGGATCGTGTTCGATGGAGCCCCCAGCGAGGTGGACGACGACGCCTTCGACGCCATCTACGGAAGCGACGCGGAGGCGTCGTGACCGGGCGCAGTCCGTACCGGTGGCGGCGCCCCCCGTTCCTTGAGAACCGGGTGGCGCGCTGGATGCTGCCGATTGGCATCGTCGCCTACCTGGCGTGGGCACTGTCCTCGATCCCGTTCAATCTGCAACGCATCGTCGACGGCATTCCGCGGGCGGCGCAGATCTTTGGTGGCAGCGTGCCGCCCGACTTTTCGCGCTGGTCGCTGCTGTACTCCGGAACGATGGAGAGCATCCAGATCTCGATCGTGGCGACGGCGGTGGGCGTGCTGTTGAGCATTCCTGCAGCGATCATGTCGGCCCGCAACGTGGCGCCGCTCCCGGTGTTTCTGGTCGGGCGCGCGTTGGTGATCACCGCACGCAGTTTTCACCCCGTGATCGTGGCGATCATTTTCGTCAAGGCGGTCGGGTTCGGGGCGTTCGCGGGCATCTTGACGCTGATCGTGTACACGGTCGGGTTCGTCGGAAAGCTGTTGGCCGAGGCGATCGAGGAGGTCGACTGGGGCCAGGTGGAGGCGATGCGCGCCACTGGGGCGGGGTACTTCAAGACGTTGGCGTACGCCGTCATGCCGCAGATCCTGCCGCGGCAGGTAGGCCTGACGCTGTACCAGCTCGACATCAACCTGCGCGCCTCGACCGTGGTGGGCATCGTGGGCGCGGGCGGAATCGGCAGTACGTTGATGAACGCGTTCGGTCGGTACGACTACGCCTTCGCGCTGGCGATCTTGCTGGTGATCATCGCGGTGGTGTTCGTGACCGAGGTGGTCAGCGGGCGCATCCGCAGGAGCGTGGCGTGAGCGCGAGCGGACCGGTGGCCGGTACGCCGCAGCGGTATGCCTGGCGCCGTCGCTCGTTTCCGCAGACGCTGGTGCGGTTCGCGGTACAGTTAGGTCTGGTCGCGGTGCTGGTGTGGGCACTGCGGGACCTGGAC
Source organism: Trueperaceae bacterium (assembly GCA_040905065.1). Lineage (GTDB taxonomy): Bacteria > Deinococcota > Deinococci > Deinococcales > Trueperaceae > SLSQ01. The sequence goes on from JBBDSD010000241.1 coordinate 1,661, forward strand.
ATCTTCTGGCCGTGGGTGCTGGACGCGCCGGAACAGATGGCCGACCTGTTCGGTCGGATGGTGCCCCCCAACTGGACGGCGGGCGACCTGGTCCTTGCGGCGATGGTGCAGACCGTGCACATCGCTACGCTCGCGACGCTGCTGGCGGTCGTCCTGGCGCTGCCGGTGACCTACCTGGCGGCCCAGAACACCTCGCCCAACGCCGTCACCCTGGCGATCGGTCGCTTCATCGTGGTCGCCACGCGGTCGGTGAACACCATCATCTGGGCGCTGCTGTTCGTCGCCATCTTCGGGCCCGGCGCGCTGGCCGGCATCCTGGCGGTGGCGTTCCGCTCGATCGGGTTCCTGGGCAAGCTGGTCGGCGAGTCGATCGAGGAGTGCGATCGCCGGCCGGTCGAGGCGATGACCGCGACCGGGGCCAGCAAGGCCAAGGTGATCCTCTACGGCATCGTGCCGCAGGTGCTGCCGACCTTCTTCGCGGTGACGATCCTGCGCTGGGACGTGAACATCCGCGAGTCGACCGTGCTGGGTCTGGTCGGTGCGGGCGGGATCGGCCTGTTGCTGCAGGGCGCGATCGACACCTTCCGCTGGCAGGAGGTGTCGGCGATCCTGCTGGCGATCCTGGCGGTGGTCGTGCTGGGCGAGGTCGTGTCCGGCTGGTTGCGCCGCAAGGTGATGTAGGCGCGGGAGGGAACCCGCCGCGGGACTTCGAGCAGCGCTTCGTGCGCAGCGCCGCGATCGGTGCCGCGTGGTCCGCTCAGCGTCCCCCGCGCCCGAACCCTCCCCGCCCGAATCCGCCCGGTCCCCCGCCGCCACGTCCGGGGTCGCCGCGTCCGGCGTCCGGCGGCGCTGAGGGCGGCGCGCCGCCCGGGGGCCGTTGGCCCGCCTGTTCGGCCGCGGTGGAGCTGCCAGCGAGGCCGCCGGTACCTACCAGGCGCTCGAACTCCTTCGGATCGACCGAGCGGGAGCGCGCCAGGTCGAAGGTGATCTTCTTGCGCAGGTGCAGGTCGGCTAGGCTGGCGTCCATGCTGATCATGCCCAGTTGCCCGCCGGTCTGGATCACGGTCGGAATCTGGTGGCTCTTGCCCTCGCGGATCAGGTTGCGGGCGGCGGCGGTAGCGATCAGGAACTCGTACGCTAGGCACCGTCCGTGGCCGTCCGCGGTGACCAGGAGCTGTTGCGTGAGGATCGACTGCAGGTTGTTGGCCAGCTGCACGCGGACCTGTTCCTGCTGCGCTTCGGGGAACACGTCGATGATGCGGTCGATCGCTTCGGCGGCGGTGTTCGTGTGCAGGGTCCCCATCACCAGGTGGCCGGTCTCCGCTGCGGTGACGGCGGCGCCGATCGTCTCGTGATCGCGCATCTCGCCGACCAGGATCACGTCCGGCGCCTGGCGCAGCACGCTGCGCAGGGCGGCGCTGAAGTCCCGGGTGTCCTCGCCGATCTCGCGCTGGTTCACCACCGACGTCTTGTGGCGGTGGAAGAACTCGATCGGGTCCTCGACGGTGACGATGTGCCGCGGGTACTCCTCGTTGATCAGGTCGAGCATCGTCGCCAGCGTGGTCGACTTGCCCGAACCGGTCGGACCGGTGACCAGCACCAGGCCGCGCGGCAGGCGGGCCACGTCGGACACCTCCTTCGGCAAGCCCAGCTGCTCGAAGGTGAGGATCTCCTCGCCGATGGTGCGCAGCACGCCGCCCACCGAACCGCGTTGCTGGAACACGTTCACGCGGAAGCGGCCCTGGCCGGAGAGGCTGAACGAGAAGTCGAGGTCCTTGCGTTCCTCGAAGTTGCGCTGCTTCTTCTCGTCCATGATCGAGTACAGAAGGCGCCGCGTCATGTTGGGGGTGAGCGGATCGTGCTCGGTGGGGCGCCACTCGCCGTTGAGCTTCAGCATCGGTGGCAGGCCGACGGTCAGCAGCAGATCGGACGCCTTGCGTTCGATCGCCATGCGCAACAGGTCGACGATGTCGACCTGAATTTGGGTTTGTCGGATCTGATCGGCCATTGCGTGTCGCCTCCTCGGGTCCGCGAGCCTACTCGGCGGTGCGGGCCAGGACCTCTTCGAGCGTGGTGATGCCCTGGAACGCCTTGTGAATACCGTCCTGTCGCAGGGTGCGCATGCCCTGCGCCATGGCGACGTTGCGCAGCTCCATCGCCGAGGCGTCGCGCACGATGGCGCCCTCCACCTCGTCGCCTACGACCAGCAGCTCGTGGATGCCGTGGCGGCCGTTGTACCCCGAGCCGCCGCACTTCTCGCAGCCGACGCCGCGCACCAGCTTCTTGCCTTCGATCTCGGCGCCGTCCATCTCCAAGCGACGCAGCACGTCCGGTTCGGGGGTGTACTCGACCTTGCAGGCTTCGCACACCTTGCGCACCAGGCGTTGCGCCAGCACGCCGATCAGCGAGGCGGAGACGTTGAACGGCTCGATGCCCATCTCGGTGAGGCGGGTGATCGCGCCCGCCGCGTCGTTGGTGTGGAGCGTGGCGATCAGCAGGTGGCCGGTGAGGGCGGCCTCCATCGAGATCTTGGCGGTCTCGTGATCGCGGATCTCGCCGACCATGATGATGTCCGGGTCCTGCCGCATGAAGGCGCGCAGCGCCCGCGCGAAGTCCATGCCGGCCTTCACGTTCACCTGCGTCTGGTTGATGCCGGGGATCTCGTACTCCACCGGGTCCTCGACGGTGGTGACGTTCACCTCCGGCACCGCGACACGCTTGAGGATGCTGAAGGTGGTGAACGACTTGCCCGAGCCGGTCGGGCCGGTGATCAGGAACATGCCGTACGGCTTCTGGATCACGTCCTTGAACGACTGCAGGTTGTAGTCCGCGAAGCCCAGCTCCTCGATCTCGGGGATCGAGGCGGCCTTCTTCAGCAGGCGCATCACGCACTTCTCGCCGTACACGGTCGGCAGGGTCGAGAGGCGCAGGTCCACCTCGGTGCTGCGGTCCTTGAAGCGGACGCGTCCGTCCTGCGGCAGGCGTCGCTCGGCGATGTTGAGGCCGCCCATGATCTTGATGCGGGCCGCCAAGGCGCCGGCCGTCGCCTTGGGCATGGTCATGTACTCGCGCAGCGTGCCGTCCCTGCGGACGCGGATGATCACCTTGTCGGGGCGCGGCTCCACGTGAATGTCGCTGAAGTCGCCCAGGATCGATTCGCGAATGATGTTGTTGACGACCTTGACCAGCGCGTTGTCGTCGATCGCGCTGGTGTCCTCCTGCTGCTCCTGCGGGGCGCTGCCGACCTCCTCGAGCAGGGCGGTGGCCAGCTCGTCCATGTCGGCGTCGCTGCGGTAGAAGCGGTTCAGCAGGTGGTGCAGCGTCTCTTCCGTCGCCACCGCAGGCTGGATCTCCTTGCCGGTGATCAGGCGGATGTCGTCCAGCGCGAACACGTGGCGGGGATCCTTCATCGCCACCACCAAGGTGTCGCCGTCGATGCGGATCGGCATGGCGGTATAGCGCCGCGCGGTGCCTTCGGGAACCAGGCTGACCGCGTACGGATCGATCTTGACCTGGTCCTCCTCGACGAATTCGTACCCGAGCTGCATCGCCAGGCTCTTGGCCAGCATCTCGGGACTGAGCTTGCCGGACTGCACCAGCGTGTCCTCGAGCCGCCCGCCGCCGGACCGTTGCTTGTTGAGCGCTTCGTCGACCTCGTCCTGGGTGATGTAGCCCATGTCGACCAGGATCTCGCCCAACGGCTTGACCTTGCCCAACTTGGCCTGCTCCTCGAGCGCGCGCCGCAGCTGTTCGCGCTTCAACTTCTTCGTCATCAGCAGCGTCTCGCCCAAGCGGCCCTTGTCGGAGGCGTACAGCTCCTCGATCCGGCGTTGGACCTCGCGCTCGGTGGCGCCGATGAACCGCACCGGTCCCCCCACGATCGCTTCGATGTCCGGCCTCCGGCGTGGGTCGGCGGTGGCCACGACCAGCACGTCGCCTTCGCGCTTGAGCGGCACGGCGTTGAACTGCACCGCATCGAGGCGCAGCAGGTTCGAGGCGGTGCGCGCCTCCGGGTCCGCTGTCTCCAGCGTCTCCACGAACGGCAGGTCGGCCTGTTCCGCCAGCAGTTGGGCCAACTGCGTTTCGCTGAGCGCCTCTTCGTCGACCAACAAGCGACCGAGCAGGCCGCCCGACGTCTTCTGGTTCGCGACCGCCTGGTCCAACTGCTCCTGAGCGATCCAGCCCTTCTCGACCGCCAGCGATCCGAGCCGTTGCCCGACGTCGACCTCGAAGTCGGCGGGCGGCTCGAGCCCGAGTTCCGGGTAGTGCGTGGCCAACGCCCACGCCATCTCCTTACGCAACGCCAGGTACGGTTCGACGATGCACGACGAGGCGTCCTCGATCTCTTCGATCGCCAGGGCGTCCAACGGATCGACGAACGCGACCCGCAGCCGGTCGCCGTCCAGCGCGAACGGAAGCGCCCCCATCTCCTGCGCCAGGTCGGCCGGTACCTTCGACAGGGCGTCGCCCATCACGTCCACGCGGGGGAGGTTCACGAGCGGCACCCC
>JBBDSD010000242.1:0-1046 GCA_040905065.1 Trueperaceae bacterium
ACGGCGACCGCCGCCACCCCCGATGCGCGCATGCGCGCCAGCAGCCGGTGGAGGTCGGGCGCCTCCGGGGTCGTCCGATCCAGGGGCACCGGTTCGCGGTCGATGCGCGCACCCGTGGTGCCGATGACGGCCGGGCGGAGACCCGCTTCCCGAAGCACGGACTCCAGCAGGTACGTGATGGTCGTCTTGCCGTTGGTGCCCGTGACCCCGAGCATCGTCAGCGCCTGGGCCGGATGACCGAACATCGCGGCCGACATCGGTCCCATCGCCGCCCGCACCGAGGGCACCAGCACCTGCGGCGCGCGCAGCGGGAGCCACCGCTCGACGACGATCGCCGCCGCTCCGGCATCCAGCGCGGCTGACGCGAACGCATGGCCATCGTGCAGGGCGCCCGGCACGCAGAAGAAGAGGTGACCGCGTCCCACGGTGCGTGAGTCGTAGGAGACGTCGGAGATGCGCACGTCGCGGGCGTCGCGCGTCACGCCACCGGCCGCGCGCGCGAGGGTCGCGACGTGGACGGGGGGAAGGTTCAGGTCCACCGACGGCGAGCCTACACGCCGTGGCCGGCGACTCACGGTGATGCCTGGACGTGTGGCGGCAGGTCGACCGGGGGCGCGGGGGGGATCGCGAGCCGCTGGATCGCGTACCGCGCGATGTCTTGGAAGAGCGGGGCGGCCGCGATGCCACCGTAGACCGTTTCCGGCTCGTCGAGCACGGTCGCGACGACGACCCGGGGGCGGGCGGCGGGGAGGAAGCCGATGAACGACGCCACGTATCGGTTCGTGTAGTTGCCGTCGCGGTCGAGCTTCTTCGCGGTCCCTGTCTTCCCCGCGACCTGGTACCCGTCGATCCGCGCGTTGGTGCCGGTGCCATCCTCGACCACGTACGCCAGCATCCGTGTCAGCAGATCCGACGTGTCCGGACGCACCACCCGGCGCACGGGCGAGGGCGCCAACTCGGTGACCTGACCGTCGGCGCCCACGGTGCCGCGGACGATCCGAGGCTGGACCCAGGTCCCGCCGTTCGCGATCGTCGAGTAGACCGAC
>JBBDSD010000243.1:0-6102 GCA_040905065.1 Trueperaceae bacterium
CGCCGCCCCGTCACGCCCTCGACCGCATGCGCGACCGGATCGTACGGGCGCTCATGCGCCGCGCCGTTCGGCCGCAACTGCGCCGCCTGAACGAACTGCGTGCCAGCCTGGATCTTCCACCCCTCGCCTCGCACGAGGACCTGTTTCTCCGTCCGCCGCACCTGCTGTACCGCACCGCACCGCCGTTCGACTACCCGCGCGCCGCCTGGCCGCTGACGGTGCATCCGATCGGCCCCGGCCTCTGGGCGCCCGAGAGCGACGCCCCTGCGTGGCTGGAGGCGCTGCCGCGACCGCGAACGTTGGTCGGCGTCTCGACCGAACTTCAGCAGGACGGAGCGATCGTCGAGACCGCGCTCCGCGCCCTGGCCGACGAGCCCGGCAGCGTGGTCGTCACCACCGCCGCGCTCGACCCGGACCGCTTCGAGGCGCCGAACGATCGCGTCCGGATCGAACGCTTCGTGCCGCACGCCGCCGTCGTGCCGGAGATGGACGTCGTCGTCACGCACGGCGGCATGGGAACCACGCAACGGGCGCTGGCGGCGGGCGTGCCGGTCTGCGTGGTGCCGTGGGGCCGCGACCAGGCGGAGGTCGCACGCCGCGTACAGGTCTCCGGCGCCGGCACGATGCTGCCGCGCGCCCGCCTGACGCCGGAGCGTCTGCGGGCGGCGGTGCACGAGGCGCGCACGCGCGCACCTGCAGCGAAGCGGATCGCGCGCGCCTTTCGGGCCGCAGGAGGCGCGGAGCGCGCCGTCGCCCTGATCGAGGGGTGGCTGCGCACCGGGCCGACCGAAGGCCGGGCACCCGGTGACGAAGACCCCGCCCCGGTAGCGACCCGACGGTCGCGCGAGGTTCAGGCCTTGCCGACCCGGACCCGCCAGAGGTCGGGACCCTCCTCCAGGTAGGTCCACGCCAGTTGGCCCGGCCGTTCGGCCTGGAACTGGTAGTAGAGCGGCTTCGGATCGTGGTCGTTGACCAGCTCGAACGCCTCGCCGGACGCGAGCGCGTCGAACCGCTCGAACAGCAGCGGATGCCGCTCCCGGGGCGGGATGGTGCGGACGTCGATGCGGTCGGCGGTGGGAACGTCGGACATGCGTGCGTCCAAGGGTGGGTCGAGCCGGATCACGACGACCGGCCCGCCAGCGAACGTACGCCCAGCACCACGAACGTGCCGGGCCCGGCGACGAGCGATTTCTTCGACGCCGGAGCGACCGTCACCACGTCGCCCCGCGCCACGGCGTGCCGCGCCTCCCCCTCGATCACGAACCCCTCGCCCTCCAGCACGACGAACGCCGTTTCCGCGCGATCGCCGTCCGGTGCGGCCAGCTCTTGACCACGCTGCAGGCAGAGCAGCATGACGGCCTGCCGGTCACCCACGTGCAGCGCCCGTGGAAACGGTCCGGCGTCGAGGAAAGCGCGGTGCTCGTCGGTACGGATCAACGGCACGGCCAGGCCCCCTGCAGCTGTGCCAGCACCGCGTCCGATGCTTCGTCGTCCAGGCCTCGGATGCGGAACGCCTGCTCCAGGGTCACGGTCGGTGCCAGCACGGCGCGAAGCCGCGGGTCCGCGAGCGGCCGGAAGCCCGACCGGAGCAGCAGCGGCAAGGCGTCCGGCGCTGCCTCCAACACCTCCGAGACCCGCATGGCGCGCAGGCGGTCGCACGAGGGCGGCGGGGGCGCCGCCACGGTCGGCCGGAGCTGCACGTGCGCGAGCAGGGCGTCGCACCACGCGCGCGTGCGCTCGCCGACCGCGTCGTCCGCATCGCCGTCGTCGACGAGCAGACCGAGCAGCCGCTCGCCGCGAAGCGCGCGGGACGCCTCGAAGGCGTACCCGTCCGCGGCGACGTCGCCGACCAGGGTGGCTCCGGCCGCCTCGACCGTCTCCGCCATGATGCCGAGCGCGTCGCCGAACGTGTCGGGATAGCCCCTCGCGTCGCCCGCGCCGAACAGCGCTACCCGAACGCCGCGCAGATCGAAGCGTGCGAGGTCGTCCAGGACCGCGTCCCAGTCCGCCTGCACGCCCCCGACGTTCCAGGTGGGAACGCCCAGCACGGCGAGGTCGGACTCGGCCAGTCGGGTCGGGTCGGTCACGCCCACGTCGTGGACCGGCACAGCAACGCCGAGGCCGGCCGACAGGCGTTCGCCGATCCGCTCGGCGATCGCTTCGGTCCGGCCGCAGGTGCTGCCGTAGAACACGGTGACGCGAGCAGACTGCGACTGCACGGACGCACGCCGCGTCGATCCCGACGGACGGCGCGAGGATGGTGCGGGGGTGGGAGGCGCCGGCATGTCCGGACCGTACGCGCGCGGGAACCGTGCGACCTTGACGCGCGTCAAGGCGGCACCCGGCGCGCGCGTGCAGCCTGGACGCATGCGCGCGATCGATGCGAACGAAGACGAATCCGTCACGGACGACGGCGCCGCACCGCAAGGTGCGGCGCAGACGCTGGACAATCGCGGGCTGGAGCCGCCGATGCCGATGGTCCGCACGCTGGAGGCGTTCGAACGTTTGCCGTCCGGCGGAACCCTCACGATCCGCAACGACCGGGTGCCCGTGCACCTGCTGCCGCAGCTCGACGCTCGCGGCGCGCGCTACCAGGTCGAGGAGCTGGCCGACGGCGGCGCGCGGGTCGTGATCCACAAGGGTCCCGGGCCCGAGGCCGCACGGTGACGGCGACCGGCACGCCGGCCGCCGTGCCGCTACGCTTCTTGCTCAGCGGCGTCGGCCTGTTCGCGGTGGCGTGGATCGTCCTCTCGGTCCGACCCGACCTGGTGACCGCGCATCCGCTGCACCCCGGCGTACTGACGGTCGTGCACGCGGTCACGGTCGGCTTCGGTGCGTCGGTTCTGCTCGGGGCCGTCCACCCGCTGGTGCCGGTGCTCCTCGGCGTGCCGCTCGCCGCGCCCCGCTGGGGCGGTCCCGCCTGGGCGATCTTCACCGCCGGAGCCGCCGCGCTGCTGGGCGGCTTCTGGACCTCGTCGTACGGACTGGTGGCGGCGGGCGGGAGCGCGGCCACGCTCGGTACGCTGGTGGTGGCCGTCGATCTGCTGCGGACCGCGCGCCGGGCGCGGCGCATTCCCTGGCCGGCCGCGTGCGTGCTGGCCTCGGTCGCGGCGCTCACGATCACGCTCCTGCTGGGCCTGCTCCTGGCGAGCGCGCGCGTGGTGCCGCAGCTCGCCCCGTTCGCGGTGGGATGGACGCCGCTGCACCTGACCGTAGGGCTCGCCGGGGCGTTCGGGCTGGCGATGCTGGGAGCAGGACACGCGCTGCTGGGGATGTTCCTGCTGGCGCACGGGCGTTCGTTCCGGGCGCTGCGCGCCGGCGCGGTCGGCGTCCTGGCCGCCGCCACGTTCGCCGCCAGCACCCGCTTCGGGCCGGCACTGTGGCGAGAACCGTGGCGAGAACCGTGGCGGGAGCCGTGGCTGGGGGTGACGTCGCCCGCCCTGATCGCGACGGCGGCCGCGCTCGCCGTGGCGGCCGCGGCGCTCCTGCTGGACGCGACCACGGCGTGGAAGCGTCGCATGCGGCGGCGACCGGACGCGGCGGTGGCGGGATGGTTGGTCGCCCTCGCCTGGATCCCGGTCGCGTGGGGTTTGCTGATGCTCGGTCGGCCCAGCGACGCCGTGATCGCGTTCCTGTTGGGCGCGGTCGGTACCGGCATCTGCGGAATGTCGATCAAGATCGCGGCGTTCCTGACCTGGCAGCACCGTTACGCGGGACGCATCGGGGTGGATGGGGCGAGCGACGCCGCGCCCACGCCGACGCTCGCCGACATGATGCTTCCTCGCCTGGCGCGCTGGACGACCGGTGCACTGACGGTCGCGACGCTGGGCGTGCTGGTCGCGCGCAGCGGTACAGCGCTCGACGCCGTGCTCGGTCCTGGGCTCGCGTTGGCGCTCCCGACGGTCGCAGCCGTGCTGGGCGCGACCGCGGCGTGCGGCGCGCTCGCGCACCTGACCTGGATCGTGGCGGGGCCGCACCGACCGCGGTCCGAAGGGACGTCCACCACGCTTGCCCCGTCGGACGCACCGACTCGGACCGGGGCCGTCGCGTGAACGCGTCGGAGACGCTGGTCCACGGCGTGGTCGTCACGCATGCGCCCGATACGGTCGATCCCATCGCGGTCGTGGAGGCGCTGCGCGGCGTGATCGATCCCGAGCTCGGCGTGAACGTCGTCGATCTGGGGTTGGTGTACGGCGTCCGCCTGACGCTCGCTGCGCAGGCCGGTCGTGGGGACGAGGGCGATCCACGCTGCGGGACCACGCGCGCGCACGTCGCCATGACGCTCACGACCCCAGGCTGCCCGTTGCACGCGGTGATCCGCGACGACGCGCGCGTGCGCCTGGCACGACTTCCGGAGGTGGGACCGGTCGACGTGGAGCTTACCTTCGACCCGCCGTGGAGCCCGGAGCGCATCTGTCCGGAGGGACGCGTGGCGCTCGGCTGGGACGTTCCGTCGGACACGGTCCTCGAACGGTTGCCGTTGCCGAACGCATGACCTGGGTCGGCTGCTCGCGAGCGCTCGCAGGATGCGCGCGGTCACGATCGTCCACGGCGAGCGGAGGCGACGAGCGTTCCGACCGAGGATCGGCTGCCACGTGTGAGTTCTTCGGCTTGACACCCGCGCCCGGGGTTCGCCTATCCTGAAGGCGTCCCACGGTTGGAACGGGATCGGCCCGAGGCCCGCTCGCGATCGTGACGCGTGCCGAGGAGCCAGGCTCTTCCGATCGTGCTGCATCCGTGCCTGACGACGACCCAGAGGACCGAGTCTCCAAGGAAGGTGCCTGTGATGATGCCGAACCTCTCGCCGCCGAGACGTACGTTGCGTCTCGTGCTCTGGATCGCGTTGGCGACGCTGCTGATCGTCGCCTGCGGCACCGGTGGCGGTGCACCCGACGATGATGACGACCCGTCGGGCGCCCCGACGGTCACGAGCACCACGCCTGCCGACGGCGCCACGGGCGTCGATCTGAACGCGTCCGTCTCGGTCGCGTTCGACCGGAGCTTGTCAAGTTTTCTGTGTAAGGCGTTGGGTGCTGGGGTTTACAGGTGGGGGTTGATGCGTTCGGGGTAGGCGAGGCTGAGTTGGGCCAGGGCTTGCGTCCAGTTGGCGGTCTTGGCGCCGTGAATCATTTTGCCGGGCGACGTTCGTGAGTTGGTTACATGGTGACTCCTCCGCTTCTGTTGTTCCTTGGCGCGTTCCAGCGCTCGTTTGTCCTCGATGTTGCAAATGGCGAGCCAGATGAGTTTCACGGCGGCAGCGTCGTTGGGGAAGTGCCCCCGGTTCTTGATGATCTTGCGAATCTGGTAGTTCAAGCTCTCGATGGCGTTCGTGGTGTAGATCACCCGCCGGAGCTCGTGCGGGAACGCCAGGAACGGCGTGAAACGCTCCCAGGCATCCTGGAACACCCGCACCGCAGTCGGGTACTTGCGACCCAGGTCTCCGTCCTGAAAGGCACGCAGTTCTCGCTCGGCATCGCTGGCATTGACGGCGGTATACACCGGCTTCAGGGCGGCCGCCACGCGGCGGCGATCCTGATACCCCACGAACCGCATAGCCGCCCGAATCAGGTGCACCACGCACGTCTGCACGGTCGCTAGTGGCCAGGTCGCCGCGATCGCGTCCGGAAGGCCGGTCAGGCCGTCACAACAGAGGATCAGGACGTCCTTCACGCCACGGTTCGCGAGCTCAGCGCACACGCCCGCCCAGAACTTCGCGCCCTCGGTCGCTTGCACCCAAATGCCGAGGACGTGCTTGACGCCTTCCAGGTCCACGCCGATGGCGATATGCGCAGCCTTGTTCTTCACGACCGCGCCGTCGCGGACTTTGATGACGATCGCGTCGAGGTACATCACGGGGTAGAGCGCTTCCAGCGGCCGGGTCTGCCAGGCCAGCACCTCCTCGAGCACTTCGTCGGTGATCTTGCTGATCGTGTCCGGACTGAGGTCGGTGCCGAGCGTGCGGGCAAGGTGGTGCTGAATGTCGCGAACCGTCATGCCGCCCGCGTAGAGGCTAATGATCATGTCGTCCAGCCCGCCCAGGCGCCGCTGGCCCTTGGGCACCAGGCGTGGCGTGAAGGAGCCCTGGCGGTCCCTGGGGACCTC
>JBBDSD010000244.1:0-6080 GCA_040905065.1 Trueperaceae bacterium
CATCTGCGGGAGGAGGACGGACCGATGTTGGCGCTGCCCCCGTGGCTGCGCTGCGTGCGGTCGTGGGCCACCGCGAGCGGCGTCGAGCGGCGCTCGCTGCGGCTGGCCCTGGCCACGCTTCGGCTGCTACCGCTCGCGAGCGCGCATCGCGTCGCTGCGCTCGAGGCGGCCGCCGCGCCGCACGGTTTGCCGGCTCGGCGCGAACGGTTCCTCGCTCCAGGAGGTCGCACGGTCGTGCTGGACGGGGCGCACAACCCGCCAGCGGTGCGGGCGTTGGCGTCCGATCTGCCGGCCGGTGCTCGCGTGGTGCTGGGCGTGGCGGCCCGAAAGGCGCCGGGCGAGGTGCTGGCGGCGTTGGGGCCGCTGAATGAGCGTGCGGTGCTGACGGCGGTGGTGGCGGGCGAACGACCGTTCGGCGACGACGTCCGCTTCGTGGCCGAGCCTCGCGAAGCGCTCGCGCGGGCGTTGGCCGACGCCCCAGCCGGAGGCACGGTGGCGATCACAGGATCGTTCTGGCTGGCCGGGACGCTGCGTCCGCTCCTGCGTACCGATCCGTTCCGACCGGAGCAGCGACCGGAGGCGGATGCGTCCACGCCATGACGCGACGCGGGGTGCGCTCTCTCCGCGAGCCGCGCGAGAGGGCCAGGTCAGCCTAGCGGGCCCCGCGCGCGCAGCATCCGCTCGAACTCGCGCTCGTCCGGCGCTTCGGTGCCGCCCACGCGTTGCGTGATCATGAGCCGGAGCTCGTGCGGGCTGGTCGCCATGTAGGTGGCGTCCTCCAACGTGACGCTGCCTTGCAGGTACAGCTCGACCAGGTGCTGATCGAACGTCTGCATGCCGCGCAGGTTGTCCTCCATCAACGCTTCCTTGATGAGGTGCGTCTTGTCCGGATCCTTGACGTAGTCGCGGATCAACGGCGTGTTGACCAGCACCTCGACGGCCAGCGTGCGGCCCGGACCGTCGGCCCGGGCCATCAGACGCTGGCTGAGGACGCCCAGCAGCGACTCCGCCAGCATGGTCCGGATCTGGTTCCGTTCGTGAGGCGGGAAGAAGTCGATGATGCGGTTCACGGTGCGGACCGTGTCCAACGTATGCAGCGTGGACAGCACCAGGTGCCCGGTCTGCGCGGCGGTGAGGGCCGCCTCGACGGTGGCCTTGTCGCGCATCTCGCCGATCATGATGACGTCCGGGTCCTGGCGCATGGCGAACTTGAGCGCGTCGACGAAGTCCGCCGTGTCCAGGCCCACCTCGCGCTGGACGACCAGGCTCTTCTGGTTGCGGTGCAGGATCTCGATCGGATCCTCGATGGTGACCACGTGGCGGGGGTGCCGGCGGTTCACGTAGTCGACCATCGCGCCCAGCGTGGTCGTCTTGCCGGAACCGGTCGGTCCCGTGACCAGGACCAATCCGCGGGGCTGCTCCACGAACTCGCTGACCACGTGCGACGGGAGTCCCAGCGCGTCGAAGCCGGGCACGGCGTCCTCGATCACGCGCATCACGACGCCGACCGAGCCGCGCTGCCGGAAGGCGTTGCAGCGGAAGCGGGCCACGTCGGGGATGGTGAACGCGAAGTCCAGTTCGTGACGGTGCACGAACGCCTCGCGCTGAGACTCGTTCATCATCGCCGCGACGATCCGCTCGGTCTGGGCCGGCGTCAGCTTCGACGCGTCCTCCCACGGAACCAGGTCGCCGTCGATCCGAAGGTGCGGCGGAGCGCCCGCCTGCAGGTGGACGTCGGACGCTCCCCGAGCCACCATGCGGGCCAGCAGGTCCGCCATCCGCACTCCACGCCCTTGCTCGGTCATTCGGCCTCCTGGCGTACGCCCCGACCACCGTGCGCGAACCGGCGCGTCGCGACGTCAGCGTACCGCCACCGCGGGGGAACCGGCTGTGAGAAGTTCCGGCGCGGTGCGCGCCCGTGCGGTCAGAGGATCTTGGACAGGAACTCGCGGGTGCGCTCGTGCCGCGGGTTCTGGAAGAAGTGCTCCGGCGGTCCGACCTCGACGATCTGTCCCATGTCCATGAAGATCACGCGATCGCCTACCTCGCGCGCGAAACCCATCTCGTGCGTGACGACCACCATCGTCATGCCCTCCTTGGCGAGGGTCACCATCACCTCGAGCACCTCACCGATCACCTCGGGGTCGAGGGCGCTGGTCGGCTCGTCGAACAGCATCACCTTCGGCTCCATGGTGAGCGCGCGCGCGATGGCGACGCGTTGCTGCTGCCCGCCCGACAACTGACCGGGGTACTTCTTGGCCTGCTCGGGAATGCCGACCTTCTCGAGGAAGTACATGGCGCGCTCTTCCGCCTTCGACTTCTTCCACTTGCGGACCCGGATCGGCGCCAGGGTCACGTTCTCGAGCACCGTCAGGTGCGGGAAGAGGTTGAACTGCTGGAACACCATGCCGGTCTCGCGGCGGATCTGATCGATGTTGCGCACGTCGTCGGTGAGTTTGGTGCCGTCGACGACGATCGCTCCTTCCTGATGCTCCTCGAGCCGGTTGATGCAGCGGATGAGCGTCGACTTGCCCGACCCGGACGGACCGATGACGCAGACCACTTCGCCCCGGTTGACCGACATGTCGATGTCCTTGAGCACGTGGAAGTCGCCGAACCACTTGTTCAGCATGTTCATCTCGATGATCGCTTCGCCATCCTCGGGCGCGCGCGCGTCGGCCGGCGGTCGTTGGTTCTCGGTCTCGGTCACGGACTACCTCCAAAAACGCACGGGTCGGAACGATGCGTCGACGGCGCGACGGCCGCGGGTCGTACGGGTCGTGGTCACCGCTCGCCGACGCCCAACTGTTGCTCGAGCTGCCGACTGGCCAGCGACATGCGGAAGGCGAAGAAGGCGTAGACGATCGCCATGAACACCGACAGTTCGAGCAGAACGCCTCCAGTGTACTGCAGCGACTCCGGCTGGCTGGGGATCACGCGGCGACCGATCTCGAAGAAGTCGAACAACCCGACGATGAACACGAGCGAGGTGTCCTTGAACAGGCCGATCGACTGGCCCACGATCGCGGGGATCACCGACCGCAACGCTTGCGGGAGCACGATGAGCCGCATCGACTGCCAGCCGGAGAGACCCAGCGCCCGTGCGGCCTCGCCCTGCCCGCTGGGCACGCCTTGCAGTCCCCCGCGCACGTTCTCGGCCATGTACGCCGCGCTGAACAGGGTGACGGCGATCATGGCGCGCGCAAGGGCCGGCACGGCGTCGGGACTCACGTCGAGCAGCAACGGCACCATCAGACTGGCGATGAACAACCAGGTGATCAACGGCGCGCCGCGCACCAACTCGATCACGCCGATGCAGACCCACTTGATCACCGGCAGGTGGCTCCTGCGTCCGAGGGCCAGCGCCACCCCGAGCGGGAACGACACCACGATGCCGACGCTGGCCAGCACCAGCGTCAGCAGGAAGCCGCCCCATTCGACCGTGCGCACCACGCGGAACGGACCGGTGCCGCCCACGCCGACCAGCAGCACCACCACGAGGATCAGGCCGACCAGCCAGAGCAGGTTCTGCCACCGGCCCAGGGTGGGGCGGGTGCGTCCCAGCCACAGGCCCATGAGCGCCATCAGGCTGGCGATCAGCCACGGCACCCGCACCGACGGCCAGAAGGCGACGGCCAGCAGCGTCACGAAGAACACCAGGCCCGAGAACCACCAGAACACGCCGGCGATGATCTGGCCCTCGCCGGCCCGCCGCGCCACGCCGGTCCCGATCCCCATCAGCATCAGGATGGTGCCGACGGCGAGGATCGGGCGCCACAGCACGTCGCTCGGGTAGCGGTAGGCGGCCAGCAGCTTCAGGTTGCTCCACACCGGCATCCAGGCCGCGTCGGTCACGATCCAGCGCAGCAGGCCGGTCACGGAGACGACCAGCAGGTACCCGACGATCAGGCTGACGACGGTGTTGACCGGACCGCGGAACAGGTTGCGCCGCGCCCACGCCACGGGACCCCGCTCGCGGGCGGGGGGGAGTCGGTCTTGAATCATCTCCATCTCAACGCTCCACGATCGCGAGACGCGCGTTCACGATGTTCAGGACGAAGGCGAACACGAAGCTGATGAACAGGTAGGCGGCGATGATCATGATCGTCACCGGCACGCTGGCGCCGGTCTGGTTGGCCACGATGGTGCTGACGGCGAAAATCTCCGTATACGCCGCCAGCGGAGCGAGCGACGAGTTCTTGGTGAGGTTGAGGAACTGGCTGATCATCGGCGGCAGGATGATGCGGACCGCCTGCGGGAACACGACCAGGCTGAACGTCTGTTGCGGCCCGAGCCCGAGGGCGTGCGCCGCTTCGGTCTGTCCTTTCGGGACCGCCTGCAGGCCGCCCCGGACGATCTCGGCGATGAAGGAGGAGGTGTAGATCACCAGCGCCAGCAGCAGCGCCAGGTAACTGGGCGTGAAGCGGAAGCCGCCCTCGTAGTTGCTGACCGGAACCGTCGGTCGGCTGTACACCAACGGGCCCGACGCGTGCCACTCGGCGTCACCGCTCAGCACCGCCGCGTCTTCGTCGACCTCTTCCGCCTCGCCCGGCGTGCCGAACAGTGCGGCCGGACCCAAACCGACGCCGCCGCCTTCCGCTTCGGCCTCGAGCTCGCCGACGGGATCGAAGCCGGGAACCCGGAAGCGACCGTCCCGGTCGGTGACCACCTGCCGCTCGAAGCCGACCACGCGCATCTGGACCCGCACGTTCGTGAAGCCGCTCCCGTCGTCGCCGAGCTCCTCGCCTTCCTGCCAGACGCCGTCGTCGTTGCGATCCTCGTAGATCAGACCGTTGTACGGCTCCTGGAACCAGTGCACGTCGAACCGCTCGGCGGCTTCCTGATTCGGAAACGACAGCGCGACGCTGTCGTACTCGCCGTCCAGGAGCAGCGGGAAGCGGATCAGGCTGGCCTTGACCTGGCGTTGCTCGACCAGATTCCGGCTGCGGGTGTCGAGCACGCCCTCCTCGATGCGCACCGTGACCGGTACGTAGCCGACCAGCGGCTCGCGCTCACCGCTGCGCGTGGCGCGCTCACCGTCCCCGTTTTCATCGAGGTAGGTGGCGCCACGACCGCGTTCGATCTCGAACTCGACCGTCAACCGTTCGGGCGGCGTGACGATCGTGTCGGCGATCAGGTATCCGGCGCCGCCGACCACGAGCAACACCGCCCACGCGGCCGGCCAGGCACGGCCGGGATGCTCGGCCTTCTCGATCTGCCGGCGCCGCACGCGCAGCACCGCGAAGAAGGCGACGAGCCCAACGGCGACGAACGCCAGGAACACGGAGAACCCGAAGCCCGGGTAGAGGAACGGAAAGGCGAGGCCCCGGTTGCTGAACAGCAAGCCGCCCGGAAGCGTCACGGGCGCGCTGATGGTCGGAGGGAGCGTCGCCAGCGCCGCGGTGTACCAGAAGATGATCTGCACCGCCAACGGGGTATTGCGGAGCAGTTCGACGTACCAGGTGGAGAGTTGCCGTAGCAGCCAGTTGGGCGCGATCCGCGATACGCCGACGGCCACCCCGATGATGCTGGCCAGGACCACGCCGACCACAGCAATCTTGAGCGTGTTCAAGAACCCGATCAGCATGGCGCGCCAGTACGGATCGCTGATGTCGTACGGGATCGGTCGTTCGGCGATCGGAATGCCGGCCCGGATGCCCAACCAGGAGAAGTCGGCGGGCAGGTTGGACCGAGCGAGCGCGCTGGTCACGTTGTTCCAGAGGATCAGCAGGCCGACCGCGATCACCACCGCGAACACGATCTGGGCCAGCAGCCCGATCGTCTTCACGTTGCGGTAGAACGGAATCCTCTCCGGAGGATCAGGCGTGGCCACGTCGTGATCCGTTCTCGGGCGGGTACGGGGCGGCGTGCGGCTCGGTCGCTCGATTCGGCCGTTGGTGGCCGTTCGGGCGCCGCATGGTCGGTGCGGCGATCGAGGTTCGCTTCACAAGATAGGGGGTCGTGCGGATGACGGCCGGCACGTCCGACGAAGGGCGCAGAGGGGTGGGCCTCCCGGCGGCGTAGCGCGAGGCGGCGTCCGGTCTTCGCATCGATCGCGGAGCGAACGGGGAGGAGCCCGG
>JBBDSD010000245.1:0-6078 GCA_040905065.1 Trueperaceae bacterium
CCGGCCCGCACGTCGTTCGGAGCGAGATCCGGCACCAGCCGCTGCAGCGACCGGACGAACGCCGGTCGCCAGGCGGAGCGGTAGATCTCGTACCCGCCGGCGCGCCAGTGCCGGGCCGCCAAGCGCCAGAAGCCGGGGTAGGCGAGCGTCTCGGCCAAGTCGTCGCCCCGCACCGTGAACGGTCCGTACCCCTCGCGCGCTAGCGCCAGCACCGCGTTCGGTCCGGCCTCCACCGCCCCGCCGGTGGTGGGGGTCAGGTGCACGCCCAGGAACGGGAACGCGGGGTCCGGCACCGGGTAGATCAGGCCGCGCACCAGGTGCCGGCGGTGCTCGCGCAGCAGCAGGTACTCGCCGCGGAACGGCACGATCCGCAGGTCCACCGTGGCGCCCGCCATGCGCGCGATCCGGTCGGCATGCAGCCCGGCGCAGTTCACCAGGCTGCCGGCGCGGACCGTGACCGAACCGGCTTCGACCGTCACGCCGCGGTCGTCGGTCGCGACGCTCCGAACCCCTGCGCCCAGCAGCAGCTGGACGCCGTCGTCCCGAAGCTCGCGCGCGATCGCTTCCGAGGCGGCGCGGAAGTCGACGATCGCGGTGGTCGGCGAGTGGATCGCCTGCAGCCCCGCGGCGTGGGGCTCCACGCTGCGCAGCTCGTCTGCGTCCAGCAGGCGTAGGTCCGGCACCCCGTTGGCGCGACCGCGCTCCAGCAGGCCGTGCAGGCGCGGAAGCTCCTCCTCCTCGGTCGCCACGATCACCTTGCCGCACGCCACAAACGGAACGCCGCGTTCCAGGCAGAAGGCGCGCAGCAGATCCACGCCCTGGCGGCAGAGGCGGGCCTTGTCCGAACCGGGTGCGTAGTAGATGCCGGCGTGCACCACGCCGCTGTTGCGGCCGGTCTGGTGGTGCGCCACCGCCGGTTCCTTGTCCAGCACCACGATGCGCGCATGCGGATGCCGCTGGTGCAGGGCGCGGGCGGAGGCCAGTCCCACGATGCCGGCGCCGATCACCACCAGGTCCGCTTCGATGCGTTCGGTCGTCATGCGGAGGCCAGCGTAGCAGCCGGACCGCGCAGCGGGCGCTCCGGACACCGGCCGCACGGTGCGGCGTCGCGGGCGAGGTATCGTGCCGCCCCACGAAGGGGGTACGCATGTCCACGCTCGGACGCGAGAAGTCCCGGCAGGCGCTAGGAATCGTTCCGCACGGCGACGTCTGGGCCACCGTCACCCGCGAGGGGAGCGACCCGGCCGGCAAGCTGCTGTTCGACGCCGCCGTCAGCGGCGAAGCGGCGTTCCTGTTGGCGCCTGGTCGCGGCGTGCTGGCGCTGGTGGCGAACTACGACGAAGGGCACGTCGAGCGGCTGGGCGTGTTCGACGAGATCCGCTCGTACGACCTGTCGTACGGCGACGCGCTACGGGCGTGGATGCGCGAACTGGCGCCCGCCACGGTGCACCTGAACTACAGCCCGACCGACGTGCTCTGCGACGGGCTGCGGCACGGCCAGTACCTGCGCACCGCGCAGCTGCTTGCGGACGCCGTGCCGAACGCGCGCCTGGCCTCGTCGGAACCGCTGCTGCGCGAGGTGCGCGGCGTCAAGACGGCGGAGGAGCTGCGTCGCTTGCGCGTGGCGATCGCCGGCAGCGGCGAGCTGTACCAGCGGCTGCGGCCGGAGCTGCAAGCCGGCATGAGCGAACGCGAGATCCAGGACCGCATGAAGCAGATCGCCGCCGAGCTGGGGTTCGGCGTAGAGCTGGGCGACTACGGGGGCCCGCTGGTGTGCATCAACCGCGTGGGCCTGGCGCACCGAGCGCCCGGCAATGACCGGCTGGAGCCCGGCGACCTGCTGATCTTGGATCACGCGCTGGAGCACGAGGGCTACCACTCCGACCTGGCGCGCACGGTGTACCTGCCGCGCGACGGCGAGCGCGAGCCGCCGCCGGAGGCCCGACGCGCGTTCGAGAGCGCCGAAGCCGCGATCATTGCGGCGTTCGCGGCGTTGCGGCCGGGCGTGGCCGGGCACGAGGTGGACGCTGCCGCGTGCGAGGTGCACCTGGCGAACGGCTACCCCGAGATCGGCCACGCCACCGGGCACCAGATCGGTCGGCACGTGCACGACGGCGGCACCATCCTCGGGCCCCGCTGGGAACGGTACGGCGACGCGCCGTACGGCGTGATCCGCGAAGGAAACGTGTTCACCATCGAGCCCACCATCCTCATGTCGCCGCAGCCGTCGATGCTGGTCGAGGAGAACGTGGTCGTCACGGCAGGCGGCGCTGCCTGGCTGAGCGAACGTCAGACCGATCTGTGGCTGGCCGGACGGTGACGGACCGGCCGCTTCGGCGTACGATGGGCGGCGTTTCCCGACGTCGCCCCGCAGCGCTTACCTTCGCGCACGTCTTCATCCCTCGTTCCGTTCCCGGAGGAACCCCCATGCAGGAAATCGCGTCCGCTCCCCGTCGCATCCGCAGCGTCCTGGCCGGTCTGACCCTGGCCTTGGCCGCGGCGGCCGTCCCCACCGCCTTCGCGCAGGACGCCTCCGAGCGCTGCGAGACCGTCGGCGGGACCGCCACCATCGCGCAGTGGAGCGAGCCGGGCAACCTCAACCCGCTGATCTTCCCGACCACCTACGACCGCAACGTCCAAGAGCTGGTGTTCTCGGCCCTGATCCGGCCCAAGGCGGACCTGTCGTTCGAACCGGACCTGGCCGAATCGTGGGAGGTGAGCGAGGACGCCACCACCCTGACGTTCACGCTGCGCGAGGGCTTGACGTTCCACGACGGCGAACCGCTCACGGCGCACGACGTGGCGTTCACCTTCCGCAGCATGGCGCACCCCGACTACGAGGGCGGACGCTTCGCGGAGATCTCCGTGCTGGAGGGTGCGCAAGCGTACCGGGACGGCGAGGCGGACGACGTGAGCGGCATCCGGGTGCTGGACGACCGCACCGTCTCGTTCGTCACGAACGAGCCGTTCGCGCCGTTCCTGCCGGTGATCGGCGGGGTGTTCGTGCTGCCGGAGCACGTCTACGGCGAGGTGCCGGTCGGCGCCTGGCAGGAGCACGCCACCAACCGCGCGCCGCTCGGTTCCGGCCCCTTCCGGTTCGACGAGTACCGGCCCGGCGAGTTCGTCTCCGTCCGCGCGTTCGAGGAGTACTGGATGGGGCGGCCGTGCCTGGACCGGCTGCTGATCCGCTTCGGCGATCAGAACACCCTGCTGGCCGCGCTGCTGAACGACGAGCTGGACGCCGCACCGGTCCCGATCGACGGCGCCGGCGAGGTCGAGAATCACGCCGAGCTGGACCTGCAGGTGATCGATACCCTGACCTTCCAGTACATCGGCACCAACCTGCGTGGCCCCGTGCTGGGCGACCCCGCGGTCCGCACCGCCATCGCGCACGCCGTGAACCGGCGGGCGATGGTCGACGGTCTGCTGCAGGGGTACGGCGCGACGCTGGACACGCTGTTCCCGACGAACCACTGGTCGTACCCGCAGGACGTGGCCGGCATCGCCTACGATCCGGAAGAGGCCGGCCGCATCCTCGACGAGGCCGGTTGGGAACGCCAAGGCGACGTGCGCATCAAGGACGGAGAGGCCCTGTCGCTGCGGCTGTTCGTGCCGACCGGCAACCAGGTGCGCGAGCGCACCGCGCCGCTGATTCAGGCGAACCTGCGCCAGATCGGGATTCCCGTCGAGATCCGCACCATGGACTTCGCGACGCTGGTCACCTTCCTGCTGCCGAGCGACAATGATGGGAACCCGCGCGCCGTCGCGGCCGAAGACTTCGACCTGTTCCTGCTGGGCTACGGCATCGAGCGCGATCCGAACGAGTACCTGAGCTACCTGATCCCGAGCGACATGCCGCCCGGCGGCTACAACTTCATCGGGGTCGACGACGCCGAGGTCGAGGCGCTGATGCGGGAGGGGCGCGTCACCTTGGATCAGGGGGCGCGGGCCGAGATCTACCGCGAGGTGGGCCGCGCCATGCGCGAGATGCTGGCGTGGATCCCGCTGTACCAGGCCCAGGACCTGTACGGCGTGAGCGAGGACCTGCTCGGCTTCGGTCCGGACGTGCGCGGCGTGAACGTGAACGTCGTGAACTGGTCGCTGCGCTGATCCGAGGCTAACGGGCGCGTCCGGATCGACCCCACGGCCCTCCGGGGCCACGTCGGTCCGGCCGCGCCGCGTCGCCCCGTCCGCCGCCGCCCCTCGTCCCCATGCTGCCGTTCTTCCTGCATCGCCTGGTCCAGAGCGCCGTGATCCTGGTGCTGGTCTCGTTCGTCGGCTTCGCCATCTCGTTGGCGGCGCCCGGCAACGCCCTGCAGACGTTCATCGACCCGAACGTGGCGGTCGAGGACCTGCGCGCCGCCGAGGCGCGCCTGGGGTTGGATCAGCCGGTGCCGGTGCAGTACCTGCGCTGGGCCGGCGAAATCGTGCGCGGCAACCTGGGTTGGTCGTCCCGGACCGGAGCGCCGGTCGGCGACCTGATCGCACGCCGGTTGGGTCCCACGCTGACGCTGATGGGGACCGCCTTCGCGGTCAGCCTGGCGCTGGCGTTGTGGTTGGGGACGTTGAGCGCGTCGCGGCCGTACACCACGCTGGATTACGCCGTGACGGGCGCCGCCTTCGCCGGCATCAGCGTGCCCAGCTTCTTCTCGGCGATGGCGCTGATCTACGTCTTCTCGCTGCAGCTCGGTTGGTTCCCCACCTCGGGCCTGGAGGCGTACGCCGCCGATCATCAGGGGTGGGACCGGATCGTCGATCGGGCCCGGCACCTGGTGCTGCCGGTCGCGGTCCTGGTGCTGACTAGCACCGCCGAGCTGGTGCGTCACGTCCGCGGCGCGGTCCTGGAGACGCTGTCCGAGGACTTCGTGCGCACCGCGCACGGCAAGGGCGTCGCTCCCTCCCGCGTGTTGCGCGCGCACGCGCTGCGCAACGGCCTGATGCCGATCGTGACGCTGGTGGGCGTGGCGCTGCCCCGATTGCTGGCCGGCTCGGTGGTGATCGAGGTGGTGTTCGCTTGGCCCGGCATGGGCCGGCTGCTGGTCGAGTCGGTCTTCGCGCGCGACGTGCCGGTCGCGATGGCGATCAACCTGATCGCGGCCACGCTGGTGCTGCTGGGAAGCTTGTTGGCGGACATGGCGTACGCGCTGGTCGATCCCCGCGTGCGGGTCGGCTGATGCGCGTCCGGAGTTCACGCCAAGATCGCTCCGGTCGCCCCGAACGCCGCGCCTGGCGCGCCTTCCGCCGGCACCGCCTGGCGGTCGCCTCGGCGGCGATCCTGATCGTGCTGGCGCTGGCGGCCGCGGCGGCGCCGTGGTTGGCGCCGCACGATCCGTACGCGATGGCGATCGGCCCCAGCGGCGAGATCGCCTTCGCCGCGCCGCCCAACGACACGTTCGTACTAGGCACCGACGCGGTCGGTCGCGACGTGGCGTCGCGACTGATCCACGGGGGCCGCGTCAGCATCACGATCGGCCTGGTCGCGGCCTTGGTGGCGATCAGCGTGGGCAGCCTGCTGGGCGCGATCGCTGGCTGGTTCGGCGGCACGACCGACCGGGTGGTGTCCCGCTTCGCGGACGCCGTGGCGGCGTTCCCAGCGTTGTTCCTGATCCTGACGATCAGCAGCTTCGTGGCGCCCAGCATCGTGAACGTGATCGTGATCATCGGCTTCCTGAGCTGGATGCCGTCGTTCCGCCTGATGCGCGCGGAGGTCCTCAAGCTGCGCGAGCAGCCGTACGTCGAGGCGGTGCGCGCGCTGGGCGCGCACGATCCGCGCATCCTGGCGCGGCACCTGATCCCCAACGCGATCGGCCCGATCGTGGTGCAGGCCACCCTGGGCGTGGCGGAGGCGATCCTGACCGAATCGGCGCTGTCGTTCCTGGGTCTGGGCGTGCAGCCGCCGGTGGCGTCGTGGGGCAACATGCTGGCCGACGCGCGCAGCGTGACGGTGCTGCGCAGCCAACCGTGGTTGTGGCTGCCGCCCGGCATCGCCATCTTCGTGACGGTGCTGGCGATCAACTTCCTGGGCGACGGCCTGCGCGACGCCTGGAACCCGCGGAACCGGCGGGGCTGAGCGGGGGC
>JBBDSD010000246.1:0-6068 GCA_040905065.1 Trueperaceae bacterium
CCCCGAGTTCCAGGAACCCCGAGAGGATCGTTCGCGTGCTGGCCTACGCTCTTCGCAGGATCGTCGACGTGATCCCCGTGCTGATCGTGATCACGTTGCTGGCGTTCCTGGTCTTCTATTTCGACCCGTCCGACCCGGTGGTCATGATCGCCGGGGAAAGCGCCACGCCCGAGGTCGAAGCGGCCATTCGCGACCGCCTGGGCCTGGACCGACCGGCGCACATCCAGTATCTGACCTTTCTCGGCAACGTTGCCCAGGGCGACTTCGGCACCTCGTACCGAAGCCGGCAGCCCGTCGCCAGCCACGTCTGGCCGGCCTTCCAAGCCACCCTGGTATTCACAAGCGTGGCGTTGGTTCTGATGATCGTGATCGGCGTACCCGCTGGCATCGTGTCCGCCACGCGGCCGTACAGCCTGCTCGACAGCGTCGTGATGTCCACGGTGCTGATCGGACTGTCGGCCCCCATCTTCTGGGTCGGCATCGTGCTCATGTATCTGTTCGCCTTCGTGCTGGGGTGGCTCCCGACCGGAGGCTTCTATTCGTGGAAGGGCGTGATCCTGCCCGCCGTCACCCTGGCGCTGCAGTACGGCGCGATCGTGGCGCGCATCACGCGCGCCAGCATGCTGGACGCGCTGGACAACGACTACATCCGTACCGCTCGCGCCAAGGGCGTGTCCGACCGAGTGGTGTTCTACCAGCACGCGCTGAAGAATGCGTCGCTGCCGATCGTGACCACGATCGGACTGCAGATCGGCAGCATGCTGGGCGGCACCATCCTGATCGAGACGGTGTTCGCCTGGCCCGGCGTCGGGCGCATGCTCGTGAACGCCATCGTGGAGCGTGACGCTCCGATCGTGCAGGCCGGCGTGCTCCTCATCGCCACCGCCGTGCTGGTCCTCAATCTGCTGACCGACTGGGTCTACGGCTTGCTGGATCCGCGCGTGAGGCTCGCCTGATGGCCGCCGTGGAGACCGAACGGATCCAGGATTCGCGTCGCGCGATGGCCACGAAGTTCGCCCGGCGCCTGTTCCGCAACAAGATGGTGGCGGTCGCGTTCGGCATCCTGATCGCGTTCCTGTTCGTGGCTGCCTTCTCCGACGCCGTCGCGCCCAGCGACCCGTTGCAGGGCGACCTGCGCCTGCGCCTAGTGTCGCCGTCGGCGGAACACCTGCTCGGCACCGATCACCAGGGCCGCGACATGCTGAGCCGCGTCATCGCCGGCAGCCGCGTGGCGCTGATGGTGGGCTTCGTGGCGGTCGGGCTGGGCCTGGTCATTGGCGGGGTGCTGGGCATCGTCGCCGGCTACTACGGCGGCACGATCGACACGCTCATCATGCGCGCCATGGACGTGATCCTCGCGTTCCCCTGGCTGCTCCTCGTGATCGCCGTCGTCAGCATCCTGGGCCCCAGTCTGGTCAACGCGATGCTGGCGATCGGCATCACGCTGATCCCGCACTACGCCCGACTTCTCCGGTCCGTGGTGCTCACCACGCGCGAGGGCGACTTCGTGCAGGCCGCGAAGGCGCTGGGCGCGTCGGATCTGCGCATCCTGGTCCAGCACATCGCCCCCCACACCGTGGGACAGACGATCGTGCTGTCGACCGTCTCTTTGGGCAAGGCGATCCTGGCCGAGGCGGGCCTCAGCTTCCTGGGCCTGGGCGTCCAACCGCCGACGCCGTCGTGGGGCAACATGATCGCCGTCGGGCAGGACTACCTGATGACGCATCCGTACCTGTCGATCGTGCCCGGCGTGGCCGTGATGCTGGTCGTGATCGCCCTCAACATCTTCGGCGACGGCCTGAGCGACGCGCTCAACCCGCGCAAACGTAACTGACCGCACGACCATCGACCCTGGAAAGGGGTGCCGCACCATGACGAACGACGCCATCGACGCCCGCCTGCGCCGACTCCACGCCGCCACCATCTGCGACGTCTACGACGAGGAGGGCTGGCCCGCCCCCGCGCTCGATCCCGACATCCGCTTCCAGACCGGACGAGCGGGCGAGAAGCTGGTCGGCTTCGCCTACACCATCGAAGGGCAGCTCACGGAGAGCTCTGGAGCGGACGAGCGCAAGGAACGCGTCATCGCCGCCGCCCCCGACGGCTCCGTGGCCGTCTGGGCAGGCACGAACGCGCGCGGCATCTGTCTGTTCGGAGACGGCCTGGCCGGCACCATGCAGCGCAACGGCTGTCGCGGCATGGTCGCCGACGGTGGCTTTCGCGACCGGGACGGACTGCAGGCGATGGGCATGCCGGTCTACGCCCGCTACAGCTCGCCGGTACAGTCGCTGAACCGCTGGCGCGTGACGCGCGACGGCGAGCCGGTCGTGCTGCCCGCCGCGGAAGGGGGCACGATCACGGTACGTCCCGGCGACTGGATCCTGGCGGACGGCGACGGCGTGGTGGTGATCGGGCAGGACCGGATCGGACCGGTCCTGGACCGCGCCGAGGCGATCGAGCAGGAAGAGGCGCACGGCTGACGATCGGGCGGTCCCGCGCGAATTGGGCGGGCGTCCCGCCGGCGCAACGACGCCGTAGCGGCCTCGTCCCGCTCACCCCGCCGCTTCGGCGTCCGCCACGCCCTCCCGCGCCCGCCGCACCGTGTCGTCGCGCAGCTCGGCCAAGGCCGGACTCAGCGACACGTGGTAGCGGTGCGGCCGCAGCACCCGCCGCACGCCCGGATCCAGGCGCGCCAGGTCGGCGCGGCAGCGCTCGCGCAAGGTCGCGATCGGCTCGCGAGGATCGACCGTAGGCGCACCGTCCGCGAACGCCGGCGCCAGCAGCGATTCGATCTCGGTGAGCTCGGCGCGCGTCACCGTGCGGCGCGTCTCCACCTGAGCGGGGTGGTGCAGCACCAGCCGGTCCAGGTCGCGCGGGTCCTCGTCCGCCAGCGTCACCAGGTCGGCGGTGGCCTTGTCGCGCCGGTCGTACAGCCGCCAGACGTGCTTGTCGCCCGGCGTGAGCACCTTGGCCGGCGATTCCGACAGCTTGACGGCCGGCAGCCAGGCGCCGTCGTCGCCCTGGATGCGGACCAGCTTGTAGACGCCGTCCAGCGCTGCGTCGCCCTGCGAGGTGATCAGGCGCGTGCCCACGCCGTACGCCAGGCGCCGTAGCAGCGCTTCAGGATCCACGCCGTAGGCGGGGGCCTCCTCCACGATCTGCGTCCGGATCTGCCAGATGGTGAACTCGTCCAGCTCGTTGGACAGCACGATCCGCACATTCGCGAAGCCGGCCCGGTCCAGCATCGCCGCCGACTGGATCGCCAGGTGCGCCAGGTCGCCCGAGTCCAGCCGGATGCCGAGCGGTTCGTGACCGCGGGCGCGCAGGCGCTCGAAGGTCCGGATCGCATTCGGGACGCCGGACCCCAAGGTGTCGACCGTGTCGACCAGCAGCAGGCAGTCGTCCGGGTAGGCGTCGGCGTAGGCGTCGAACGCGCCTTCTTCGCCGTAGCCGAGCGCCATGAACGCCTGCACCATGGCGTGCGCGTGGGTGCCGCGCGGGGTTTCGCCCAGCGCGAACGCCAGGCCGGTGTTCGAGGTGGCGTCCACCCCGCCGATCAGTGCCGCCCGCGAGCCGGCGTGCACGCCCCGTTCGTGACCGCGGCGGATGCCGAAGTCCAGCACTGCACCGCCCGCGGCGGCCTGATGCAGCCGCGCCGCTTTGGTGGCGATCAGCGACGGGTAGTTCAGATGGTTCAGCAGCGACGTCTCGATCAGCTGCAGCGCGGCGAGGGGCCCCTCCACCACCGCCAGCGGCGCGCCCGCGTGCACCACGCGGCCCTCGGGCACGGCGCGCATGCGCACGCCCTCGCCCACCGGTCGGTCGCGCAGCCAGGCCAGGAAGGCGTCGTCGAAGGTGCGGGCGCCGGCGCTGCCGCGCAGGCTGCGCAGGTGCTCCACGTCCTGCTCCCGCCAGCGCGTCTCGGCCAGCCAGGTCAGGAACCAGGCCAGGCCGGCGCTGACCACGTAGCCCGCTTGGTGCCCGCCGTAGTCGGGGTAGCTGCGGAAGAAGTGATCGAACTGGGCCGGTCGCTCGTGCACGCCGTGCCGGAAGTAGGTCTGCGCCATGGTGAGCTGGTACAGGTCGGTGAAAAGCGCACCCTGCACGGTGCGGCGGTCGGCGTCGTTCACGGTCGGTCCTCGTCTTCCTCCGGCGCGGGCGTGGAGTACGGCCTTTGCTCCTCCAGGTACCGGATCACCGGCTCCGGCACCAGGTAGCGCAGCGAGGCGCCCACGGCCAGGCGGCGCCGCACCTCGCTGCTGGAGACCCCGAACGGGATGGCGTCGAGCAGCGTCGCTGCGCTCCGGAACGGCTCCGGTAGACGGCGCAGCGTCGCGACGTCCGTGCCCGGCCGCGGGAGGACCAGCACGCGGACGGTGCGCGCCAGCTCCGCCGCGCGGTGCCAACTCTCGATCTCGGCCCAGGCGTCGGCGCCGATCAGCAGCGTCGCCTCGTCGCCGGATCGCTCGCGCCGGAACGACGTCACCGTGTCCAGCGTGAAGGACGGACCGTCCCGTCGCAGTTCGCGGTCGTCGACCTCGAAGGCGGGATGATCCTCGGTCGCCAGGCGCGTCATGGCCAGGCGGCGCTGGGCCGTCGCGTGGGCCGCCTTGTGCGGTGGATCGGCGGCGGGCACGAACGCCACCCGGTCCAGGCCGGCCGCCTCGCGCGCCTGTTCGGCCAGCAGCAGGTGGCCCAGGTGCGGTGGATCGAAGCGACCGCCGAACAGGCCGACCCTCACCGGTCCGCGTCCTCGCGTGCGTTCTCGGGGACGGGCTCGCCTTCGTGCAGCTTCCGGTCGATGGCGCGGAACGCCCAGCGCCACGCCGGATCGATCAGGTACGGCCGCAGGTCGAAGCGGCGGTCGCTGGGCGCGTACGCCTCGAGGTGCACCGAGGGGGTGGCGACCGTGGCCTTGTGGCGGTGCAGCGCGTAGGCGCGGTAGAAACGCTTCACCCGCTCGGCGACCTCGCCGGCGGTCCGCTCCGGCCACGCCAGGCGCGCTCGTTCGAACGCCTCGAGCGGACCGCAGCGCTCCTCGGCCCGCAGGCGCCCCAGCACGCTCAACTCCTCGTAGGTCAGGCCGATCTCGCGCTCGTCGCTCTGCTCGCCGTGCTCATCGGCGGGCGCGAGTTCGGCGCTGGGCACGGCCTGCAGCACCGCGTCCAGATCGGGGGCGTCCAGGGCGTCGCGGGCCCAGGCCAAGAAGCGCCGCAGGTCGGTCTTGGCGACGCCGCCGATCGGGTTCAGGTCGGCCGCGCCCGCGTCGTACTTGGTGACGTAGCCGACCAGCGCCTCGTCGACGTTGGCGGCCGCTAGCACCAGGCGTGGACCGCGCACGCCGCGCAGCTTCGGCGCGCGCTGCGCCAGCAGGTAGGCGGTCACCATGCGGGTGCGGGCCTGCAGGTTCTCGAGCGCGCGTTGATCGCTGGCGTCGCCCCCCTCGCCGGCGAAGCGGAGCGGCGCGTCGTCCGGATCCAGCGCTGCGCTACCGCTGGCGCTCGCCAGCGCGTCGACCGCCGCCTGCACGTCGACCTCCAGGTGGTCGGCGCCCACGGCGCGCGCGACCGCGCGGGCCCGCTCGCGGCTGGCGTCGCCCGACACGCGGGTCGGCAGGTAGGCGGTGGTGAGGAGCCGCCCGGCCAGGGCGCGCGGATCGTCCGGCGGATCCTGGTCCTGGCCGAGCCCCAATACGCGTCGCAGGTCGCGGGTGACCTGCTGGGTCTCGCCCTCGCCCGGGGTGTCCCCCTCGGTCGCATCGCCGCCGCTCGCCGCGGCCTCGCGGCGCACCCGCTCCGCCAGCCGGTGGCAGAGGGCGGCCACGATCATCGCCACCGACGCCGAGTCGGAGCCGCCCGAGAGCGGCAGGAAGAACCCGCCGGCGCCGGAGCGGCGCAGATAGTCCCAGAGCCAGAGGGCGGGACCGTGCGCGATCTCCTCTTCGGGCGAGAAGGCGGTCGGGCGCACCGGCGGCGACGCGGGACGCGCGGCAGCGGGCATCGACAACGCCAGGTCGACGGAGACCTCCGGGTACGGCGGCGTCTCCGACGCCTGGCGCATGCGGCTGG
>JBBDSD010000247.1:0-5626 GCA_040905065.1 Trueperaceae bacterium
GAGCGAGAAGAACGGCACGCCCGCCTCGCCGGCCACCGCGCGCGCTAGGTGCGTCTTGCCGCTGCCGGGCGGGCCCACCATCAGCACCCCGTGCGGAATGCGCGCCCCCACGTCGTGAAAGCGGCTCGGGTCCTTCAAGAAGGTCACGACCTCGCTCAGATCGGCCTTCGCCTCCTCGACGCCGGCGACGTCCTGGAACAGGATCTGCGGCGCCTCCTCGGTCAGCATCTTGGCGCGGCTCTTGCCGAACTGGCCTGCTGCGTCGGTGCCCCCGCCCCCGCGGTTGGCGCGGAACAGGAACACCAGGAACAGGGCCAGCACCAGGAGCGGCAGGCCGATCCACGCGATCTGGCCCCACGGGATGCCGGGCGGCGCGACGGTGACGTCCGCGCCAGCGTCCGTGAAGCGCGTCAGGTCGTCCGGTGGAGCGGCCAGGCGGGTGCGGTACGTCGCGCCGATCGGGCCGGCGTCGGCGGCCGCATCGTTTCCGGCCGCGTCGGCTCCATCCGCGCCGGTGGCCGACGCGCTGGCGCCGGACAACGTGACCTCCAGCACGGCGCCGTCGACGTGGACGTCCGACACGCGTCCGGCGTTCAGGTCGGCCTCGAACCCGCCGAAGCTGCGCAGCGGCGGACCGGAGCCGTCGCCCCCGCGGTTGGCGAGGAACAGCACCAGCGCCAGCGCGCCGAAGATCAGCAGGATGCCGCGGATCGGGGGCTTTCCCATGGGGCGAGTCTACGAAGCGTGGATGAGAGCGACCGCGATCGCGGCTCCGGTCGTGTGCGTCTCGGCGGTTCCGGTCGCGCCGACGACGATCGCGCTCACGGCGACCCCTTCGCCAGGTCGTTGAAGCGCACGTGCGCGTTGTGGAACTGCAGGTCGATCCCGCCGACCGGTCCGTTGCGTTGCTTGCCGACCAGGATCTCGGCGATGCCCTGCTTCTCCGACTGCGGGTCGTAGTACTCGTCGCGGTAGATGAACATCACCAGGTCGGCGTCCTGTTCGATCGCGCCCGAGTTGTGGCTCACCACGCCGTCGGCGAGCCAGCAGGCCGTGTCCGGAACCGTCAGGTCGTACACGAGCTCGCGCCCGGCGGGGCGGACGTCCGTGACGCGGTCCCAATAGAGGTCATTGCTTGCGGCGGCGATGTCGGGCGCGTCGAGCACGGCCGCGTACGATGCGAGCGTGGCGCGCGAGGGCGCGGACGCGAAGTGGGCCGCACCGCCGTACGCCGTACCGCGCACCTTCGCCATCGCCCGCGTGGACGCGCCAGCGGACCGCATGCGCTCGCGCACCACCTCGAAGCGTTCGATCGGAACGGTGTCGGTGTTCGTGGCTGCTCGGATGCCGTCGAGCGCTTCGGCGAGGCGCTTCGCCTGCTCGATGCGGGGACCGAAGGCGCCGACGCGTTCCAAGAAGATCCGGGCGTCGCGCGCTCCCGACACGGCGACCTGGTACGAGGTGTGCCGTTCCGTTCGGGACGGCCGCGACCGGATCCGCGCGACGATCCCCAGGCGGAGCAACAGGGCGGCGACGTCGTAGGCGAGTCCACGACTGTCGGTGGCGTAGTACACGTTGTGTCCACCGCGCGTACCGGGCTTCCGCACACCGATGCAGCCGTCGGTCGCCCAGAGGTGCTGCAGGAGCAGCCCGATCTGATCGTTGGCAAGGCGGAACGCCGCGCTCGGCACGCGCTTCTCGAAGCTGCGCTGTCCGGACACGCCGAGATCCTTCAGCCAAGCCCCCACGCCCGCCGCCTTCCAACGCGTTTTGTTGCCACCGATCGAGAGCTGGCTCTGTGAGGCGCGCCCGGCGTGCGTGCGTACGGTCGATCCCATCGACCGAGCGGAGGTCGCTACCGTGCGAAGGTTCGGATCCGAGGCGCTGGTGTAGCGCAGCGGCTGTCCGGACAGGTAGCTCCCGTCGCCGATGAGCTGGCCGAGCAGCGCGACCGCATCGCCCTCCCACCGTTCCGGGCTCGCCGGCGCGGGAAGCCGACGCGCGGTCGCGAGCCGGTCCCCCTCGTGCAGCGTTCCGGCCGTGACCCAGCCGTTCGCGCCGAGCAGGCGGTGGTCGGGCGTGCAGCGGATCGTGCGGCCTGAGGCCGTGCGCACCACGATCACGTCCCGCTCGCCGACCTGCCAGACGAGCTCGGCGCGGGCGGGACGCAGCCGTCCCTCGTTCGAGATCGACGTGACGCACGGCGCTTCGCCCACGAGCTCCGCGACCGGACGGCGCGTGCCGTCGGACAGGTTCACCAGCGTGTCTCCGGTCACGCACTCGCGCAGGTCGGACAGCATCGGACGCTTGTTGGGCCGGCTCTCGACGGCGCGCGACAGCTGCGACAGGACGAGCACCGGAATGTCGAGCTCGCGCGCGAGCGCCTTGAGGCCCCGCGAGATGCTGCTGATCTCCTGTTGCCGATTCTCGGCGCCGTACCGCCCCGCGCTTCCGCCGCCGGACATCAGCTGCAGGTAATCGACGACGATCAGGTCGATGCCGTGCTCCGCCTTGAGGCGCCGTGACCGGCTGCGGAGCTCCATCACCGTCAGGTCGGCGTTGTCGTCGATGAAGATCTTGGCCTCGCTCATGCGGCCGGCGGTGTCGGCCAGACGCTGGAAGTCGCGGTCGGAAAGCTGGCCGTTGCGCACGCGGCTCATGTCGACGCGGGCCTCGCTGCACAGCATGCGGGTGACCAGCTGCACGCCGGACATCTCCAGGCTGAACAGGCCAACGGTGGCGTTCTCGCGCAGGGCGACGTTCTGGGCGATGGTGAGCGCGAACGCCGTCTTTCCCATACTCGGCCTAGCCGCCAGCACGTTCAAACTGGCCGGCTGCAACCCGGCCGTCATCTGGTCCAGCTCGCGAAAGCCGGTGCGGAGGCCGGAGACCGGATCGGGGTTCGCGAACAGCTCGTTGATGTACGCGAACGTGTCGCCCACCAGGTCCTGCATGGACCCGAAGACGTGGGCGCGCTTGCTGCTGGCCAGTTCGAAGATCGCCTTCTCGCTCGCGTCCAGCACCTCGTCCAGCGGCATCGCCTGGTCGTAGGCGGTCTGCAGGATCTTGCCGCTCGCGCCGATCAGATCGCGCAGCACCGCCTTCTCGGCCACGATGCGGGCGTAGCTCTCCGCGTAGGCGGCGGTCGGGACGGCGTCGGCCAGGCCGACCAGGTAGGGGACGTTGCCGACCTCGTCCAGCTGACCGGTCTGCCGCAGCTCTTCGGACAGCGTGACCAGGTCGATCGGTTCGCCGCGCTGGAACAGGCGCCCCATGGCGCGGAACAGCTTGCGGTGCGACTCCTTGTAGAACTGTTCCGGCCGCAGCACGCCCTCGAGGGCGGCGTACACCTCGTTGTCCAGCAGGACGCTGCCCAGCACGCTCTGTTCTGCTTCCAGGTTCTGCGGGGGGGTACGACTCTCCACGGCGGCCATCCTACCCGCGGCCGGTACAATGGCGGCCATGGCCATCGTCTGGATCGTGCTCGTCTCGGCAGGGGTCGCGTTGGTCATCGGCTCGCTTCCGCTCGGGGCGCTCTGGATCCGGCGGGTAGGCGGCATCGATCCCCGCGACGTCAATCCGCACCTCCTGGGCGTCGAGAACGTGTTCCAAATGCTGGGCCCCCCGGTCGCGATCGGGGCGTTCCTGTTGGACGTGGTGAAGGGCGCGGTGGCGGTGGCGGCGCTGCCGGCGCCCGGCGTGGCGGCGTTCGCGGTGCTGGCCGGCCACCTGCTCCCGATCCGGCTGCCCGGCGATCGCTGGCCGCGCGGTCGCGGGAACGGCGTATTGCTCGGGGCGACCGCGTCGCTGGTCGCGGCCGGCGTGGTGCCGTGGGGCGCCGCCGTGGTGGGCGCCGCGGTGTTCGCCGCCTCGTTGGCCCGCTGGGGCTACGCCACGCCGTCGACGCTGCTGGGACTGATCGGCATGCTGCTCTGGCCCGGCACGCCGTGGCTGCTGCTGGTGGCGTGGACCGCGCTGTTGACGGCACGCGGTTGGCTGGCGCTGGCGCGCATCGCCGACGGGACCGAGCCGCGCCTGGGCGACCCCCCGCCGGTGCGGGGGTTGGAACCGGGCCGCGTGCGGGCGGCGTTCATGATCCATCCGCTGTCGATCGACGACCTGTGGCAGGTGCGCAGCCAAGCGTGGGCGCACCACCTGCACCGGCGCGGCTGGCTGCCCGAAGCGTGGCTGCGGAAGTTGCTGCCGTGGCTGCGGCCCCAAGTGCACGACATCCTGCGGGGCGTGATCCTGCCGGACGGCCGTACCCTCGAAGTGGTCCTGATCGGCGGTCCGATGCTTCCCGATCAGATTCGGGCCGAGCCGGAGGTCGCCACCCGCATGGCGATCCGCGGCGCGCGTCTGGCGCGCGAGCTGGGCGCCGAAGCGTTCGGGCTGGGCGCGTTCTGGTCCACGGTGGGGGAGAAGGGCCGGCGGGTGCAGGAGGCGGTGCCGGACCTGCCGGTCACGCACGGAGGCACCTACACCGCCGCCACCGTGCGGGCGGCCATCCCCGGGCTGCTGGAGCGGTACGCCGCCGAGGGCGGCACGCTGGCGCAGGCCACGGCGGCGGTGGTCGGTGCGAACGGCGTGGTCGCGTTCGGGGTGGCGCGGGACGTGGCGCCGCACGTCGGTTCGATGATCCTGATCGGGCGCGATCTGGACCGGCTGGAGCGGAGCGCGGCGACGTTGCGACGCAAGAACCCGAATGTGCACGTCGCCTGTTCGACCGAGGTGGACGACGTGGGGAAGGCCGACCTGGTGTTCACCGCCACCAGCGATCCCGACCCGGTGGTCCTGCCGCATCACGTCAAGCCGGGCGCTTGGATCTACGACCTGGGCAGGCCGGCGGACGTGGAGCCATCGGTGCGCGAGGTGCCGGGCGTGCAGCTGGTGCCCGGCGGGGTGGTGCGCCCGCCCGGGCGGAGCGTCAGCGAACTGGATCTGCACTTCGGCGACGGCCTCGTGCCCGCTTGCCTGGCCGAGACGATGATCCTAGCGGCCACCGGTGCGCACGAGCGGGCGCTCACCGGGGGCACCGCCCGTATCGCCGAGATGAGCTGGTTCCTCGAGCAGGGCGAGGCGCTGGGGTTCGAGATCGTCACGCGCGACGTGCGTAGCGGCGTGCCGGACGAGGAGCGGACGCCGGCGTGAAGACGTTCCGGTTCCAAGCCGATCTGGAGGCCGACCCGCCGGAGGCGGCAGCGCTGTGGGAGTTCGGCTGTCGCGGCATGCAGCAGCAGGGGGGCACGGTGGTGGCCTGGTTCGACCACACGGTGCCGCTGGACCTCGACGGCGTGTGGGGCGACGCCGACGACACCGACTGGCTGCAGCGCTACCTGCACGAGCTGGAACCGGTCCCCATCGGCTCGCTGGTGGTGGCGCCCACGCACCGCGCCGTCACGCTGACCGCGGGACGACGAGCGTTGTGGTTGGACCCCGGCATGGCGTTCGGGACCGGCCATCACGAGACCACGCGCATGGCGCTCGCTTGGCTGGAACGGACCCCGCTCCGCGGGGCCACGGTGCTGGACGTGGGGGCCGGGTCCGGCATCCTGGCGATCGCTGCCGACCTGCTGGGCGCCGAACGGGCGCTGGGCGTGGACGTCGACGCCGCCACCGTGCCGGT
>JBBDSD010000247.1:5636-6061 GCA_040905065.1 Trueperaceae bacterium
CGGCCGGGGGGCGCACACCACCCCCCGCACCACCCGCCCGCGCCCCCGCTTCGCGCACGGCAGCGTCGATCCCGACGATCCGGCGCACGCGTGCAATGTTCTGGTCGCGAACCTGTTCGCGGAACTGCACGTGCGGCTGATGCCTGCCTACGCCCGCGTGCTGCGGCCCGGCGGGACGGCGGTCCTGACCGGCATTCTGCACGAACGCGCGGCGCAGGTGACGCGCGCCGTCGCCGCGCACGGACTGCAGGTGGTGCACGATCAGCGCGACGGCGCCTGGCGGCTGCTGGCGCTGGCCGTGCCGGTCGCGCACGACGTAGAGGGGACCGATGGCGGCGGCGGGAGCGCGAGCGCTGAAGCCGCTGCCCGCGACGTACGCACGTGAGCCGGGTCCGCCGCGTCAGGATCATGGACCTGGCGTCGCT
>JBBDSD010000248.1:0-1034 GCA_040905065.1 Trueperaceae bacterium
GTCCTGACGACGCAGATCGATGAGCCCGTCGAGCAGGCGGTCGCCGTACCGCCCCGCCGCGTCCGGATCACGCGACAACGCGGCGATCAGGTCGTCGAGGCTCAGCAGCTCAGGCTCCTGCGCCGGCTCGTCCGTCCGCTTCGGCTCCGGCTTCGGCTTCGGCTCGTCCGTCCGCTCCGGCTTCGGCTCATCGGCGGCTGCCGGCGGTTCGTCGTCCGCCGCAGCCGGGTCCTGGTCGTTCGCCGCGCCCACCGGCGCCGGCTCGGCGTCGGACGGGCCATCGCCATCCGCCGGCGGATCGCTCTGGGAGGGTGTGGCGCCGTCCTGCGCCGCCTGCTCCGGAGCGTCCGCATCGCCGGTGACCAACGCGACCATCCCGACGAGCAGGCCTCCGACCAGCAGGACCCCGGCCGCGATCCCGGCCAGCCGCTGCCACCTCGACCGGCCTTCCTGCGTCGCGCCGTACGCCGGGTCCGGATCCGGATCCGCCGCTGCGGCAGCATCCGGTGCCCCGCCGTCCGTGGTGCCGTGCGCGGTGAGGTGGGCGGTCCCGGGGTCCGTCCCACCGGCATCCAACAACCTCGAGGTAGCCGCGGCCCTACCCGATCCCCTGACCGTCGACACGGATGTGGCCGCTGGTGCAGGTGCTGCGCCGCCCGGATGGTGCGGGTCACCCACCGGCAACGGCACCGTGCCGCTGCGGTCCAGCTCACCGATGAGCGCGTCGCGCATCTGCTCGGCGCTCGCGAACCGCGCCTCCGGGGTCTTCTGCAACGCCCGCTGGATGGTCGCCGCCAGGGATGCAGGCACCTCCGGCGCCACCTCGCGCAGCGACGGCACGGGGTCGCGCTGATGGGCCAGCACCACCGACAGGGGCGTCGGACCGCCGAACGGAGGCCGGCCCGTCACGCACTGGAAGAGCACCGCGCCCACGGCGTACAGGTCGCTGGCCGGCGACGCGTCGGCTCCTGCGGCGAGTTCCGGAGCGAGGTACCTCGGCGTCCCTGGGATCTGCCCGGTCGCGGTGAGGTCCG
>JBBDSD010000249.1:0-6029 GCA_040905065.1 Trueperaceae bacterium
CCCCGTCGCTCCTCGATCCCGATCGGCACGCGTGCGGGGGGCGGGCCGGGAGGATCCGCGCGGAGCCGCTCGACGAACGGGCTGGGCAACAGCGTGCCCCCGTCGGACCCGGCAGGCACGCAGCACCACGCGGGCCCGTCGATCGCGCGAAGCGCACCCGCGAACGCTGCCTCTTCGTGGCGCGCACGCGCAGCGGCGTCGTCGAGCGTCGCGCCGGCGCGCCCAAGTCGCGATCGATCGGCGAAGTCCAGGACCGGATCGTCCCGTACGGGCGCCGGCACCGTCCCCTCGGTCAGGTCCAGGACGATCGCTCGCTGCAGGCGGCGACCGGCCGCAGCTTCGAACGAGAGCACGGGGACCTCCACCACAGCCGGCGGGTCCCCCTCGTGCGGGGCGGTCGCCTCCTCCGCGCCGTCGGTCGGGGCGTCGGTCAGAACGTCGGTAGCGGCGGGCGCCAGGCGAAGCAGGTCACGCAGATCGTCCAGGAACGCGCCGCGCGACGCCTCGGCGCCGCCCGGCCGGCCCAGTTCCGCCAGGGCCTCCTCCGCCGCCCTCCTCGCGGCGCGATCAAGGGCCGACAGCTGGTCGTCGGGTCGCAGGAGCGCCTCCAGCGCGCTACGCAGGTGCACGAGAAACTCGCTTCGCGGCGCCCGCCGCGGCCAGCTCCAGGCGGAGGCCCGGTCGTCGAAGCGTTCCCAAGCGCGAACGCCTCCCGGACGGCGGCGACGCGCCTCGGCGAAGGCTGCGTCGGACAGCGGTCGGACCGTGCGGTGGCGCAGCAGGCGAACGGTCGCTTCGAACGGCGCGTCGCGCTGCACCACCTCGGCCAGCAGCGACAGCACCGCCCCGACCGCCGTGTCGGCCAGCGTTTCGTCGACCTCCGCGCGCACGGCGACGCCCCCTTCCCAGGCGACGGCGTCGACCGCGTCGGCGACGCGGGCCGGATCGCGGGCCAGCCAGGCGATGCGGTCGGGCGGCACCCCCTCGCGCAGCGCGTCGGCGGTGGCGGCGGTCGCCCAGCGGAGCTGCTCGTCCTGGGAGGGGAAGCGGAGCACGGTCGGCCCGGGACCGTCCGGCGCCCCATTCAGGAAGCGCGAGGCCCACCGTTCGCCGCTGCGGCGGACCGGCTCCGGATCGTCTCGTAGCGGCCAGCCGAGCCGGTGCAAAAGATCGATGGCGTCGCGTGCCTCGGGCGGGAGCACCACCACCGTGCCGGGCGCGGCGACGCGGTCCAGCCAGGCGGCGAGGCCGCCGTCCAGTCGCGGGAGAGCCATCACGGCCCACGGACGTACCCGCCGTTCGGGGCCTGCGTCGACCGCCGCTCGGTACAGCTCGGCCGGGTCGATCGCTCCCCGCTCGCGCAACGCCCGTCGGTACGCGGCAGCCACGCCGACCGCGCGGACGGTCGCCTCCGACAGACCGTCCGGCAGCGACCCCGGGTCCAGCCCGGATCGCACGATCTCGCGGAGCGGAGCGCGCAGCGCGCGACGCCAGGCGTTCGCGTCGTCCTCATGTAGTTCTGCGTGCAGTTCTGCGCGGACCGCGTCGCCCAAGGCACGCCAGCGGACCAGGGGCGGCGCGACCTCGAGGCCCGCCCGCGTGAGATCGCGGCCGGCCTCGCCGGCGGGCGACGCGAACGGGCGCCGTAACGCCTTCGCGACGGCCGGATCGGACGTCAGGACGCGCGCGCCGGCAGGCACCAGCGACGCCCGTGGCGCCCGCGGCGTCACCAGCACGAACCGGTCTTGGGGGGACTCTTGGGGGGAACGCATTTCGGGCACGACGCCGACCAGGGTACCGCCCCTGCGCTATCGTTCGGTCCATGCCTCCCGCCACGCCCGGCGACGCCGTGCACGACCTGCCCACGCCCTGCCTGATCGTGGACGAGGACCGCATGGCGGCGAACCTCGAGCGCGCTCAGGCGTACGCGAACGCGAACGGCGTCACGCTTCGGCCCCACGCCAAGACGCACAAGAGCCCGGACCTGGCGCGCGGGCAGATTGCAGTGGGCGCGACCGGCGTGTGCGTCGCCAAGCTGAGCGAGGCGGAGGCGTTCGCCGACGCGGGCATCGACGATCTGGTGATGGCGCACACGCCCGTGGGCGCGGCCGCGGCCGACCGCGCCGCGTTGTTGGCGCGACGGATCCGCTTCGCGGTCGGGGTCGACCACCGTCGCCAGCTCCTCGACCTGGACCGGGCCGGCCGCGAGCACGGAGTGCGCATCCCGATCCGGATCGAGGTGGACAGTGGCGCCGGCAGGGGCGGCATGCCGCTGGAGGAGGCCCCGGCGTTCGCGGCGTCGCTGGCCGACTCGGGCGGCGTGCGCCTGGTGGGCCTCTACACGTACGAGGGCTTCACCTACGCTGCACCGGACGTACCGTCGCTGCACGAGCGTCACCTAGCGATGCAGCGCACGTTGGTCGAACTGGCCGACCGCATCGGCGACGCCAGCGGCGAACGTCCACGTACGTCGGTCGGCTCCACCCCCAGTCTCTTGGCCGAGGTGCCGTTGCTGCCCGGCATCGACGAGATCCGGCCGGGCACCTCGATCTTCCTGGACGCGGCGCAGGCGACGCTGGCCGGCGGCTTGGACCGATGCGCCGCGCAGGTGCTGGCGACGGTGGTGTCCCGGACCGGCGACCGCGCGATTCTCGACGCCGGTTCGAAGAGCCTCGCGAGCGACGTGCGCGCGAGCGGCGTCTGCGCGACGGACGGGTTCGGGCGGCTGACCGACGGCGAGACGGTGCTGACCCGCCTTTCCGAGGAGCACGGCGTGATCGAGGGACCGCGCGCGCACGCGTTCGCGCCGGGCGACCAGGTCCGGATCGTGCCGAACCACGTCTGCGCGGCGGTGAACCTGTACGACCACCTGACCCTGGTCCGAGGCGACCGCGTCACCCGCGTGCTGCCGGTGGCGGGGCGGGGGCGCCGCACCTGAAGCTGCCCTTCTCGCACTGGGCACGACGTGGAACGGAAAGCGATGGGCGGTACCCTCGTCCGCATGGCTCCGACCTTGCTGATCATGATCGACGGCCTGGGCGCCGACGCGTTCGAGCGCCATCGGGCCCACCTGCCGCACCTGCACGCTCTGGCCGAAGCCGGTACCCGCGTACGGGCGCTGGACGCCCACGTGCCCGGCACCTCCCTGACCGGCCGGACCGGCATCCTCACCGGCGTCGAGGCGGACCGCCACGGCGTCTACGGCAACTTCGTGCTGGACGGCGACGTGTTCCGTTACGCCAATCCGGACGACGTGGTGGTGCCGACGTTGCCGCGTCGCGCAAGCGAGGCCGGTCTGGACGTCGCGGTGCTCGGCTACGGCATGGTCCGACCGGAGGACGCCCGCACCTTCCATCACGCTTGGTGGACGGGCGAGATGCTGCAGCGAGCCCGCGATCTGGAACCGATCCCGGCGGACGAAGGCTGGCTGCGCACCTCGCGGCACCGGGACGACAGCGGTCGGCTGGCGCGCCTGGCTGAAGCGGGCCTGCCGGACGGCGTGCCGGACGCCTACGCCGGGGACCGTCTGCACTACCTGCTCGCGGAGCTGGAGGGCGACCGCACCATGATGCGCTACGCGGCCGGCGTGCTGACGCAGGATCCGCCGCCCGACCTGGTGGTCACGGAGATCCTGACGCCCGACTCGGTGCAGCACGCCGCCGGCGTGGACGACCCGTTCTCGATCTGGTCGCTGGCGTACGCCGACGGCCTGGTGGGCACCCTCCTGCACGAACTGGAGGCCGCCGGCCGCCGGGACGACACCACGATCGTGATCACCAGCGACCACGGGCACGGTCCGGTGTCGACCGCCTACCATCCCGAGGCCCTTCTCCCCGGCACGGCCTACGCGTCGGAGGGCACGGTCCTCCACGTGCGCGTCCCGACCGCCGCGGCGCGGGCCGACGCCACGGCGCGCCTGGGCGAGCACGGCATCGATCCGCTGCCCGGCGATCACCTACCGGAC
This sequence comes from Trueperaceae bacterium, assembly GCA_040905065.1. Classification (GTDB taxonomy): domain Bacteria; phylum Deinococcota; class Deinococci; order Deinococcales; family Trueperaceae; genus SLSQ01. The sequence goes on from JBBDSD010000249.1 coordinate 3,965, forward strand.
GCCGTCCGCGAGCGGGTCGCGGCGTTCGTGGCGCCCGACGGTGCCTCGTTCGAACCGCGGACCCAGCAGGCGAAGGCCGACGATCCGCACGCGGTCCACGCCCCGGCCCGCGTGCGATCGACGCACGGCTTCCGACCCGGCCATCCGGCCGACCGGCGCTTCTGGCTGGCGGCAGGTCCGAACGTCCCGACCGGCGTCCGCCCTGCGGCCCCCGCTTCGGCGGTGGAAGCGACCGTGGCGCGGCGGCTGGGGCTCGTCCCGTTCGGCGACGGTCCCGACCTCCTGGCGGGGGACACCTGACCCGAGCCGGGCCTCGCGCGCGCTGGCCTACGAAGCGCGTCCGCCTTCGTGCTACACTCGGTCGTCCGAGCCCGCCAGCGGCGCCACGCGCGCCTTTTCGATCTTGTGGTCGTCGTCCGGCGGCGCCTTCCGCCCACGAGAACGGGTCGTGGTCGGTCCTCGGAACCGAACGTTCACCGTTCCCCATTCGTACCCGTGACGTAAGGAGACGCGATCTCATGAAGACACGTTTGCTGACTCTGTTGGGTCTCGCCCTGATGGCGGCCCTACCCCTCGCCTTCGCGCAAGGTGGCGGCACCCTGCGGGTGTCGCTGTCCAGCGATCCCACCTCGCTGTTCATGCCCCGCACCGCCGACCGCACCGCCACGAACGCGGCCTGGCCGCTCTACGACAGCCTGGTGTTCATCGACGACGAAGGGAACGTCGTTCCGATGCTCGCGACGGACTGGACGGTCTCCGACGACGGGACCGAGTACGTCTTCCATCTGCGCGAAGGCGTCACTTTCCACAACGGCGCACCGTTCACCTCCGCCGACGTGATCGCGACTTGGGAAACCGGCTCGGACGATTCGAACGATTACTCCGGTCAGTACCAGATGGCCGAAACGGTCGAAGCGATCGACGACTATACCGTTCGCATCACCACCGCCGAACCGAACGCTCTGTTCTTCACGACCCTTGCGAACGACTGGGCGATCGTGCCGCACGAGTACATCGGCGAGCTCGGCCTGGACGCGTTCGCGCAGGATCCCATCGGCACCGGTCCGTTCCAGTACGTGTCGCGCGTGGCGGGCGACCGCATCGTCTACGAGCGCAACGATGATTACTGGCAGGAGGACCTGCCGTACCTGGACGGCGTCGAGTTCCGCGTGATCCCCGATCCGTCGACCCGCATGGCGGCGATCCAGACCGGATCGATCGACATCGCGAACCGTCTGACCGCCGATCAGGTCGGCGTGCTCGAGAACGCGTCCGGCGTCGAGATCGTGACCTACCTGAACGACCGCGTCTACTACGTCGCGTTCAAGAACATCGGTTCGGGCGAAGGCACCCCGCTCGAGGACGCCCGCGTCCGGCAGGCCCTAAACTACGGCCTGGACCGCTTCGGCATCAACGAAGCGATCTTCAGCGGTCAGGCGAACGCCGCGCCCGGATTCATCGTCGAAGGCAACCTCGGCTACGACGCCGACACGATGCAGCCGTTCCCGTACGATCCGGAACGCGCCGTGGAACTGCTCGAAGAGGCCGGCTACCCCGACGGGTTCGAGATCGTCATGGGCTGCCCCGCCGACGGCTACATCAACATCAACGAGGTGTGCCAGGCGATCTCCAGCAGCCTCGCCGGCATCGGCGTCGAGGTCGACGTGGACTTCCAGACCACGAACACCTTCTGGAGCGAGCCTCGCTACGCCGTCACCGGCCCGATGTACGTCGACAGCTGGTCGTCGGAAGTCGGCGAGGCGCTGCCGCGTCTCGAAGGCGCCCTGACGCCCGGGAACTACTACAACACCTGGGAAGACGAGCGCATCGCCGACCTGATCCTGCAGATCGAGCAAGAGGTCGACCGCGAGGCGCGCGCCGAGCTGTACCAGGAGATGCACGACCTGATGCGCGAAGATCCGCCGTTCATCTACCTGTACCAGCCGGTCATCTTCGAGGCGATCAACGAGAACCTCGTAGGCTACGCGCCGCGTCCGGCGGAGGACTACTTCCTCCACTCGGTCCGTTTCGACGACTGAGGACCTGAGCGGGTCCTGGCGTTCGC
>JBBDSD010000250.1:0-6012 GCA_040905065.1 Trueperaceae bacterium
GCCGGCGCCAACATCGAGATGATCGCCACCAGCGAGGTGCGCATCTCCGTGGTCCTGCCCGCGCAGCAGGCCGAGGCGGCCCTCCGCTCGGTGCACGCCGCCTTCGGACTCGAGTCGGGCAGCGGACCGGATCCGGACCGATCGTGACGAGCCGGTGATCCACGGGCGGCTCCTGGAGCAGGCGTTCGTGCGGCGGCGTGCCGGCCGCCTGTCGCTGCTGCTGGTGCTCGAGGATCCGGCCGGCGGGCGCTTTCGCGAGGAACTGATGCCGGTCGCCGACGATCCCGAAGCGGTTGCTGCCTTCCTGGGGCGGCACCTGGCCAGGCGCGGCGACGTGGACGGCGCACCCCGCTTGCGCGTCCGCGAGGAGACGCCGGGCGGCGAACTACGCGAACGCCGCGACCTGGCGGAGGTGGTCCAGGCCGCCTACGCGCGCGAAGCGCGGTCCGACGACCGGTCCTGAGGCGACCTCCGCGAGCTCAGCTCAGGGCGGCCAACCGGTCGCGGTCGACCAGCGACGCCAGCCGCTGCGCTAGCGCCACGTTCCCCCGCACCCGGACCCGCCCGGTCATGAACGCCCGCATCGGGTTCAGCTCGCCGCGGAACAGCGCGAGCAGGTCGTCGTCCGCGATCCGAACGATCAGGTCCGGCGCCTCGGCCGGACCGTCGATCGTGCGCACCGCGCCGTCGTCGAGCACCTGATGCACCGTCTCGCTCAGGTCGTACTGGATGGTGGCCGACAGGCCGCGGGCCGCCTCGGCGTCCAGCACCTCCGGCATGCGTCGCAAGAGCTCGTGAGCCGTCATGCCCGATGCTACCGCCCCGCTCCGGCGCGGAGGTCGGCCCGCCCTTGGTACCATCGCGGCATGACCCCGCAGGCGGCGCGTTCGTGAGGTTCGACCTCGACGACGACCTGGCGCACGCTCGGCGCCACGTCCGCACCTTCGCGCAGGAGCGGATCGCACCGATCGCAGCGCAACTGGACGCCGAGGCCCGCTACCCGCGCGAGACGCTGCGCGCCATGGGCGAGATGGGCCTGATGGGGGTCGCTACGCCGGAACGGTACGGCGGTAGCGGCATGGACGTGCTGGCGTACGTCACCTTCCTCGAAGAGATCGCCGCGGCCGACGCGTCGCACGCGACCTTGATGGCGGTCACGAACGGTCTGCCGCAGAAGATGCTGTTGGATCACGGCAGCGAAGCGCAGCGCGAGGCGTACCTGCCGCCGCTCGCCAGCGGACGCCAGTTCGGGGCGTTCTGCCTTTCCGAACCCCAGGCCGGCTCCGACGCTGCAGCGCTCCGGACCCGCGCCGTGCGCGACGGTAGCGGCTACCGCCTGCGCGGCGTCAAGGCGTGGGTCACCGCCGGCGGCGAAGCGGACCTGTACCTGGTGCTGGCCGTCACCGATCCCGACGCGGGAGCGCGCGGCATCAGCGCCTTCCTGATCCCCGCGGACGCCGACGGTCTGTCGTTCGGCGCGCCGGAACGCAAGCTGGGTCAGCACGCGGCCGTCACCACCACCGTTCGCCTGGACGATGTGTTCGTGCCCGACGCCGACCGCATCGGCCGCGAAGGGGAGGGGTTCGTGGCCGCCATGACCTCGCTGGACGGGGGACGGATCGGCATCGCGGCGCAGTCGGTCGGCATCGCCCGCGCCGCCTACCACCACGCCCTCGCCTACGCCGACGAGCGCATCGCGTTCGGGCGGCGCATCCGCGAGTTCCAAGGGGTGTCGTTCCCCCTGGCGGAGATGGCGACCCGCATCGACGCCGCCCGGTTGCTGGTGCAGCGCGCCGCCTGGGCCATGGACCGCGGCTACCGCGTCACCAAGGAGGCCTCGATGGCGAAGCTGCACGCCAGCGAAACGGCGGGGTTCGTGACCGACGCGGCGCTGCAGGTGCTGGGCGGGGCCGGCTACACCCGCGACCATCCGATCGAACGGTACCTGCGCGACGCGCGCGTCACCCGCATCTACGAGGGCACCAGCGAAATTCAGCGGGTGGTGGTCGCCCGGCAGATCGTGCGCGAGCTGGAGCGGGGCGAACTGACGTGATCGACTTCTCGCTCGGTCCGACCCAGAAGGAGATGCAAGGACTGGCGCGCCGCTTCGCGCGCGACCGGATCGCGCCGGTGGCGGCCCAGCACGACCGCGACGCCAGCTACCCGACGGACGTGATCGACGAGGCCGCGCGGCTGGGTCTGCTGAACCTGCGCGTGCCCGAAGCGCAGGGCGGCCTGGGGCTGGGCGTGCTGGACGAGGCGATCGTGGGGGAGGAACTGGCGTTCGGCTGCATGGGGATCTACACGGTCCTGATGGCGTCCGACCTGGGCGTCACGCCGCTGGTGCTGCACGGCAGCGAGAATCAACGTGACCGGTTCCTGACGCCGCTGGTCGGCGGCGGCGCCCGCCTGGCGGCGTTCGCGCTCAGCGAGCCGGACGCCGGCAGCGACCCGGCGGCGATCCGCACGCGGGCGCGGCGCGAAGAAGGCGGCTGGCGCCTGAACGGACGCAAGATGTGGATCAGCAACGGCGCCCTGGCCGACTTCACGGTCGTGTTCGCCACCAGCGATCCGGAGCGGGGCGCCGCTGCCAGCGTCGCCCTGGTGGTGCCCGCCGACGCGGACGGCCTGTCGTGGCGCGAGGTGCACGGCAAGTTGGGGCAGCGGGCCGCGCCCACCTTCGAGATGATCCTGGACGATGTGCACGTACCCGAGGATCACCTGCTGGGCGAGGTGGGCGACGGGATCCGCATCGCGCTGAGCACGCTGGACCAGACCCGCGTTCCGGTTGCGGCCGGTTCGGTGGGCGTGGCCCGGCGCGCTCTGCACGAAGCGTCGCGCTACGCCACCGAGCGCAAGGCGTTCGGCAAGCCGATCGCTCAGCATCAGGCGATCGCGTTCAAGCTGGCCGACATGGAGATCCGCCTGCAGACCGCCCGCTGGCAGACCTGGCACGCCGCCTGGCTGGCGGACGCCGGGGAACCGTGCGGGCACCACGCCGCCATCGCCAAGGCGTACGCCAGCGACGCCGCCTTCGAGAGCGCCAGCGAAGCGGTGAACGTCCTCGGCGGCTACGGCTACGTCGACGCGTATCCTGTCGCCAAGCTTCTGCGCGACGTGAAGCTGAACCAGATCTACGAAGGCACCAACGAAATCCAACGCCTGGTGATCGCCCGACGGGTGATTCGCGAGGCCGAAGCGTGACCTGGAGGAGACCATGAAGATCGTGACCGTGATCCGGCGCGTCCCCGACGCCGAAGCGCGCGTGCGCGTCGAAGGGGACGACGTGGTCCTGACCGGCGCCGCCTGGGTGCTGGACGGCATGGACGAGTACGGCGTGGAGGAGGCCCTTCGGCTCCGAGAGTCCGGCATCGACGCCGAGATCGTGGCGCTGGCCGTGGGACCGGACGCCACCGAGGAGGCGCTCCGCACCGCCTTGGCGATGGGAGCCGACCGGGCCCGCCTGCTGACGACCGACGCGGCGCCCGATCCGTTGACCACCGCACGCATGCTGGCGGCCGCGATCCAGGAGGAGGAGGCGGACCTGGTCCTGGTCGGCGGCAAGCAGGCGGACTGGGACAGCGCCGCGTTGGGTCCCGCCCTGGCCGAAACGCTGGGGTGGCCGGTCGCCGACTGGACCACCTCCCTCGCCGTGGACGGCGACACGCTGCAGTGCGTGCACGACGCCGACGTCGGCAACGAAGCGCTGGCGATGCCGTTGCCGGCCGTGGTCACCACGCAGCAGGGCCTCAACGATCCTCGCTACCCCACCTTGCCGAACATCATGAAGGCGAAGCGCAAGGAGCTGCGCGCGGAGCCGGCTCCGGATGCATCCGCCTCGGTGCGGACCGTCTCTCGCACGGTCGAGCAGCGCGAGCGCAGGCGCACCCTGATCGAGGGCGACCCGCGCGAAGGCGCCCACGCGATCGTGAGCCTGCTGCGGGAGGCGGGCGCGTGAGCGGGGCTGAACGCGGTCCGGTGCTGGTCTGGGTCGACGTGGTGGGAACCGAGCCGACCCGCGGCGCGCTGCAGGCGATCGACGCCGCGCGCCGCTTGGCGGCGGCGGCCGGCACGCACGTGCACGGCGTCGCCGCCGGCGAGGACGCTCAGGTCGCGGCGCGCTACCTGCCGACCGTGCACCGGATCGACGCGCTGCCGGACGGTCACGACGCCCGCGTGCGAGCTTGGCACGCGTCGCTGGACGGCACCGGCGCCACAATGTTCGTCGTGGCCGGCACCCGCACCGCGCTGGCCGTCGCCCCGCGCGTCGCCGTGCGCGCGGGCGGGGCCTACCTCGAAGAGGCCGTGACGCTCACGGTGGAGGACGGCCAGGTGGTCGCCGAGCGCCTCACGCAACTGCAGCGCGTCACCGAGAGGCTGGTGGCGGAGGCCACGTCGGCGGTGGTCACCGTCAAGGTCGGGGCGTTCGCCGAGGCGGAGCCCGCCGAGGAGCTTGGATCGGTCGAGGTTCTGGACGTCGTAGCCGACGAACGCGACCGGCGCGTCACGGTCCGTCCGCACGAGGGCGGCAGCGGGGCGGCCGTCGCCCTGGAGGAGGCGGACGTGGTGGTCGCCGGCGGACGGGGACTGGGGTCGGCCGAAGCGTTCGACACGCTGGTCATCCCGCTCGCCGAGCGCCTCGGCGGCGCCGTGGGCGCCACGCGCGCCGTGGTCGACGCCGAGTGGCGACCGTACGGCGAGCAGATCGGTCAGACCGGCAAGACCGTCGCGCCGACCGTCTACCTGGCGCTCGGCATCTCCGGAGCGGTGCAGCACATGTCCGGCATGAACCGGAGCCGCTGGATCGTGGCGATCAACGCCGACGCGGACGCGCCCATCTTCCAGCAGTGCGACGTCGGCGTGATCAATGACGTGCACGCGGTGGTGCCGGAGCTGATGAAGGCGTTGGAGGAGCGCTGAGCGGGACGGAGCGAGCCCCCGCGGCGACGTCGGCAGTGGCGGACCTGGGCGGGTCCGCAGCGGCGGTGCGCATCCGCGACGCGTGCGGACGACCTGAAGGCGTTGACGTCGCTGGAGGCAGCGCACCGGGGCGCAGCGCGAGCGAGGGAACCGGATCGCTCAGGGCCGCTCGCTCTTGCGCAGCACCGCCACGCCGGGCAGGTCCTTGCCTTCCAGGAACTCCAGCGAGGCGCCGCCGCCGGTGCTTACGTGGTCGATGCGGTCGGCGAGGCCGGTGACGTTGAGCGCGGCCACCGAGTCGCCGCCGCCCACCACGGTCACCGCGTCGGCGTCGGCGACGACCTGAGCGATGGCGCGCGTGGCGCGATCGAACGGCGCGACCTCGAACACGCCCAGCGGACCGTTCCAGAGGATGGTGCGAGCGCGGCCCAGCGCTTCCGTCCAGGCCGCTATCGTGTCCGGTCCGGCGTCCAGGCCCATCATGCCGTCCGGAATGGCGTCGGAGGGGTGGATTTCCGTGAATGTGCCGGCCTTGACCTCGCGCGCGCAGACGTTGTCGCTGGGAAGGTGGATCGTGACGCCGCTCGCCTCCGCCCGCGCGAGCAGGTCCCGAGCGACGTCGAGCTTGTCCTCCTCGACCAACGACGCTCCGACGCGGCCGCCGCGGGACTTCAGGAAGGTGTACGCCATGGCGCCGCCGATGAACAGATCATTCACCAGCGGCAGCAGGTGCTCGATCACGCCGATCTTGTCGCTCACCTTGGCGCCGGCCAGGATCACGTGGAACGGCTTGGCGGGCGCCTCGGTCAGGCGGCCCAGCACCTCCAGTTCGCGCTCCATCAGTCGACCGGCGCACGACGGTAGCAGCCGCGCGACGCCTTCGGTCGAGGCGTGCGCCCGGTGCGCCGCGCCGAACGCGTCGTTCACGTACGCGTCGGCGTACGACGCCAAGCGCTGGGCCAGGGCGGGGTCGTTCTTGGTTTCGCCCGGATCGAAGCGGGTGTTCTCGAGCAGGGTGATCGAGCCTGCGGGCGCGTCGGCCACGAATGCGGCCTGATCATTGCTGCCGGGACCGTCGCAGGCGAGGTAGCG
>JBBDSD010000251.1:0-1028 GCA_040905065.1 Trueperaceae bacterium
TTGTCGGCGCCGCGGGCGTTGGGGCGGCGCCAGGGCAGGCCACGTCGCGCGCGTGGCGCGCTCCCGGGCGGATCGTGGTGAGCGGTCAAGCTGTCGTCCACGACGTCGTAGCGCCTGCCCCACAGCCTGACCGACGCCTGGATCACCCCGGCCGCGGGCAGCGCGAGGAACGCGAACAGCAGGCCACCCAGCGCGCCACCGATAAGCGCCGATCCGAACGCGACCGCCGGGTGCAGCGACATAGTCTTCGCCGTGATCCGCGGGCTCAGGTAGAAGTTCTCGATCTGCTGGTAGACCAGGATGTAGGCGAGCGCGGCGATCCCCGCGGGGGTCGAGGTCAGGAACCCGACGAGCACCGGGAAGAGCCCGCCGATGTAGGTCCCCACGATCGGGATGAACGCTGCGACCACGCCCTCGAAGATCGCGAGCGGCACCGCGAACGGCACGTCGAACAGCATGAGGACGATCAACATCCCGGCGCCGTTGATCACGGCGAGCAGCAGGCGAGAATAGAAGTAGCCGCCCGTCTGCTCGATCGCCTTGTCCCACACGAACAGGACCTGCTTCTGGCTCTCGGGCCGCAGCAGCCCGCAGATCGCGCGGCGAAGCTTCGGCCCTTCCGCGACCATATAGAAGGTGAAGACGCCGATCGTCGCCCAGCGGAAGAGCTGGCCGAAGATGGTGGCGGTGACGCTCAGCACGCCGCCGGCCACCTCGGCGAGGTTGTCCTGCAGGCTCGCGCCGAACTCCTCGATCCGCGCGGTGATCTCGTCGACCGACAGCTCGATCCGCAGCGGCTTCAGCCACCCGGCCAGACGGTCGACCAGCGCGTCCGCGTTGTCGACCAGCTGGGTCACCCCGCTCACGATCGCGGGGATCAGCAGGGCGACGATCAGGAAGATCGACAGGAACCCGACCAGGAAGATCAGCCCCGTGGCGCGGCTCCGCTTGTACCCGCGTTCGGCGAGATAGGTCACGGCGGGCTCGAGCGCGAACGACAGGAACAGGTCCGTGAGCAGGATGGTGAT
>JBBDSD010000252.1:0-5941 GCA_040905065.1 Trueperaceae bacterium
GTGCCGCGCGGTGCGTTCGTCCGCGCGGCGGCGCAGCAGGTCCAGGCGACTGCGCTCCAGGTCGATCGCGGCGATGCTGCCCGCCTCGAAGCGGGCCTCCTGGACGTTCAGGTCCTCCTCGGCGGTGGCGACCTGTTCGCGGGCGCTCTCCAGGCGACCCTCGGCCGCCGCGACGGCGTTGCGCGCCTGACGCACGGCCAGGTCCAGGCTGGAAGCGAGATCGTTGGCGCGCAGTTCGGCGGAGGCGAGCCGGTCGCGCGCCGCCTCGATCTCCGAGCGCGGCACGGTGAAGGCGACGTCGACCGCTTCGAGCTGGGCGGTCGCCGTCCGGGCCGACCGGCGGGTCGCCCGCAGCGACGCGTTCTCCCCCAGCCGGACGCGCGCGTCTTCGGTGGTGGGCACAGGCCCCACGCGAGGCGCGTCGTCGAGAGGCGGAAGTTCGTCCGTGGCGGCCAGCCGGACCGCCAAGCGGTCGGTCGCCAGCTCGAGCGCCTGGCGTGCGTCGCGCACGTCGCGCTCCGCGCTTCGGACGGCGTCCTCGGCGCGATCGACGTCGCTGCGGGTCGCTGCGCCCGCCTCCAGGCGGATGGCGGCCGCGTTCGCCTCGATCCGGGCGATCGCTTGCGCGGCGTCGGCGATCCGCACGCGATCGTCCGCTTCCAGTACGGCTTCGAACGCGTCCGCGGCGCTGGAGCGGGCGTTCGCAGAGGCGTTGCGCAAGGTGTCGTTCGCGGCGTCGACCGCGTGGCGGGCGTTGAGGAGGGCCACGCGGAGCGAGGTGGGATCGGCCTCGACGCGCGCCAGATCGCGCTCGGCGGCGTCCAGGTCCAGGCGTGCGGTCCGCACGTCGACCGACGCCTCTGCGGCGAGCTCGGTGGCGTGATCCGGGGTCAGGGGCGACGGCAGGTCCGACGAAAGGGTCGACACCGAGGTCTGGGCCGACCCGACGGTGGACAGGGCCGCCAGCAGGAACAGGGCGACGGGGAGGTAGCGGTACGGCATCGGGGTCACTCCAAGGTCTCGGGCGGGAGGGCCAGCGCGTCGAAGAGGCGGAACGTCGCGAGTCGGTGCCGATCGGTGGCGCGGGCCGCGTCCAGGCGGGAGCGCTGCAGGTCCAGCTCGGCGCGCTGGACGCTGGCGTCGGAGGCGCTGCCGGCCTCGGACCGCAGGAGCTCGACCGCGAGCGCTTCGGCGGCCAGGTCGGCCGCACGGTCCGCCAGTTGGGCGCGTTCCTCCGCGTCCCGGACCGCGGCGTAGGCGCGGTCGACGGCCAGGTCGGCCTGCTCGCGCGCCGCCTCCTGGCGTGCGCGCGCCTGGTCCTGCGCGATGCCGACCGCGGCCAGGGCGTGCGGCACGGCCGGAGAGAACGGAATCTCGGCGCGGATGCCGATCTGGAACGACCGGCTGGAGCCGTCCGGGCCGACGCCGGGCACGCCGTCGTCCGGGTCGAAGCTCGCGTTCAGGGTGGGGGCGAAGCGGGCGTTGTCGACCGACGCGCCGAAACGGGCGGTTCGTGCGTCGTCGCCGATCTGGACGTTGGCGTCGACGGTCACGACCGGCCACGCCTGGCGTCGTTGGGCCGCTGCGGTCCGGTCGGCGTCCTCCACGGCGCGCAGCGCGGCGCGCACGTCCGGACGTGCGGACGAAGCGTCGCCCGGAGGCTCCGGCCGTTCGGGAGGCGCGGGCAGCAACCCGATCGGCGCGGCGACCTCCCGGCCCAGCACGGAGCGCAGGGCGCGCAGGGCCAGCGCCCGCTCGCGTTCGGCGGCGGCGAGCGCCTGCTCGGCACGCGACGCCGCCAGGGCGGCCTCGGCGACGGCCAGTTCGCTGGCAGCACCGACGGTGCTGCGCTGCTGCACCGCGTCGGCTTCGCGCCTAGCGAGATCGCTCTCTTGGCGGGCGAGCGCCGCGGCGGTCTCGGCTTGGAGCGCCTCCTGGAACGCCTGCACCGCGTCGATGCGCGCGCTGCGGCGCGCGGCGGCCAGGTCGTCGCGGGCGGCCGCGACGGCGTCGACGGCGCTGGCGAGCTCATCCGCGCCGGGTCCGAGCAGGGCCGGATCGATGCGCGCCGTGAGGGCGATCGGTGCGACGTCGCCGCCCGCGAGATCTTCGGGTGCGATCCCCTCGCCGGCTTCCACGGTGCCGAAGCGCCGGTCGTACCCTGCGCTGAGCGTCAGGTCGAACGGGACCGCGGTCGCGGAAGCCTGCCGCTCGGCGCGTTCGAGCGCCCGTTCGGCGAGCGCGACGCTGGGCGCCGCGTCGGCGAGGGCGAGCAGGCCGACGTAGTCCAGACCGTCGGTGTTCTGCTGCGCCAGCGCGGGGGCGGCGCCCAGGAGCAGAAGGAGCAGCGCGAGGATCGGCCGGTGGTGCCGGCTTCGCGGTGCGGGCGTCATCCGCATCCGAGGCGTGCCGGAGCGAGCAGCGCGAGGGCTTCGTCGACGTCAGTCTCGAGGCGTCGGCGAAGCTCGCGCGGCAGCTGCGCGAGGAGATCGTCGAACCCTGCGATCGCGCGCTGCTGGAGTCCTTCCACGAGCGACGCACCGGCGGGGGAGAGCTCGACGCGCTTCTGCCGCCGGTCGCGCGGGTCTTCCGTGCGCGTGACGAACTCGCGCTGCACGAGCCGTTCGATCAGGTGGCTGGTGGCGGCGAGCGACAAGCCGATGCTTTCGGCGACGCTGCCGATCGACTGCGGACCCTCCGCACGAAGGACGTGCAGCGTGCCCATCTGCGGCATGCTGATCTGCTGCTCCCGCAGCACCGCGTGCATGTCGTGCACGGAGTGGTGCAGAAAGAGCTGCAGGAGACGATGAACCGATCGGGCGGTTCGAGGCGGGGTCGTGTTCGGGTCGGGCTTCACGGTCCTCCTTCGAAAGGTCAGCGTATGCGAATCGTACGAAGCGCGCAAGCGAGTTGGAACGTTCGTCACCGGCCGAACGTGCGTGGATCGCATGCACGCTACGGAGTGAGCACACCGTCCACGCACAGACCTCGGCGTCAGGCCAGCGTCGACCGCAGCACGTCCAGCGCCTTCCGTTCCATCCTGGCGAGCTGTTCGACCCGGTCCGCCACTCGCTCCATGTGGGCGCGCGACTGCGCATCGCTCACGCCGACGTTGCTGCGGATCCGTTCGCGACGGCGTTCCTGAAGCGCCGCGATCTCGCGCTCCGCTTTCGGGCCGAAGGCGTCGTAACCGGTGTAGGCGTCTTGAATCAGGGTGCGTATCTCGCCGAACGCCGGGACGCCTTCGTCCAGCGCCGCCCGGGCCGCCTCGGTCTAGGCCCGGCCCAGGTCATCGTAGGCGACGGCGGCGGGGGCAAGGTCTCGGTCGACGTGCTCGTTCGCCGCGCGCAGGCCCGCGTTGGTGGCGCCAGCGAGGTCGTGCGTACCCCGAGTCGCTCGGCCAGGCCGGTCGGGAACGCGAGGTCGTCGTGCCAGGCGTGTCGGTCGGCCAGGAAGAACGACGAGGCCTCCGGGTAGTGGAACGCGAACACGTCGATGCCGACCCCCCGCTGCGCGCATCCCGCAGCTCCTTTCCCGCGGGGCTCGTGCCGTGCGCCACGCGGTCCGGCCGACGTGGCGACTCCCGCCGAGGGCGTAGGCTCGAACCGTCCGAGAACCCACGTTCACGCCCGCGTTCCGCCTCGGACGCCGGAACGACCCTGACATGGAGGCGATGCGCATGCCGAACGACCACGCGAACCGCACGAACGATCCGAAGGGCGCTTCCCGCGCCGCCATGCTCTACGCCGTCGCGGCCGCGGCGTTCATCGCCGGCGGCCTGATGGCGGTCGTCGCAGGACCGCCGCCGTCCGAAGCGCCCACCTTGGGCATGCTGCAGCACAGCCTGTGGGCGGTCGCCGTGACGCTGCTCGCCGTGGGCACCTTTGCGCTGGTGCGCAACCGACCGGCGCTGCGGGAAGGCAGTTCGGGCCTGCTGGCGCTCGGTTCGATGATGCTCGGCGTGGTCGTCGGGGTGCAGTGGGTGACCTGGGCGTACGTGGACCTGCGGGCCTCGGCCGACGCGTCGTACGAGCAGGCGCTCGCCACGATCATCACCCCGTTCGGCGCCGGCCAGCTGATGATGTACGCCATCTTTGTCGGGGCCGGCTTCGCGCTGCTGGGGCGCGCCTTGGCGCGATCGGGCGTCGCGAGCGGCGTGGTCGGTACGGCCGGCATCGCGATCGGCGGCCTGACGGTGCTCGCCGCCGTGATCTCGATCTTCTTCGGGCTGGGCGGTGGCCACGACGGCACCTGGATCTTCGACGCCGCCACGCTGCTGATTCCCGTCGGCTACCTGTGGGCCACGTTCGCGGGATTCCAGGCGACCAGGCGCAGCGCCTGAGTTCCGGGTCGTAGGGCGGTCGCCCCACTCGTGGCTCAGGCTGTTCCTCGACTAGCCCCCAAGCCCCACGCGGCGGCCGTGATCGCCATTCCGGTCGCCGCCTGCGTGGGATCGATCACGCGAACGCCGAGCGCTGCTTCCAGCGGCGCTCGGTAGCGCGCCATGCCGGCGCATCCGAGGACCAGCACGTCGCACGCGTGACCCGTGACCAAGCGGCGACCCACCTGCGCCATGGCCTCCTGCATGCCGTCCCGTTCGCCGGAACCGTCGGCCAGATCGGCGACCGACGCCCCGATCGGCAGGTCGGCGCGCACCCGCGACGCGACGCCCATGGCGCGGTACAGGCGCTGGTGCCGGGGCAGCGATCCGCTGCCGATCGAGATCACGCCGACCGCTTCGCCCAGCGCCAGCGCGGTCGACAGGCCGCTGCTGGCGATGCCCAGCACCGGCTTGCGGGTCGCTTCGCGTGCGCCGTGCAGGCCGGGATCGGAGAAGCACGCGATCACGAACGCGTCGTAGGCGTCCTCGTGATCCGCCACGTAGCGTGCGACCGGGCCGGCGACGGCGTCCACGTCGCGTTGCGACTCGATGCCGAACGGCGTGCCGGTCAGGCCGGCGACGTCGATGGTGGCGCCCATCGCGCGGCGGAGGTCGTCCAGGGCGCTGTCGACGCCGTCGGTGACCGCTGGGTTGCCGTTCGGGTTGAGGACCAGGATGCGGGGCACGTCACCCGGTCCGTCCGCAGGCGAGGTTCATGCGCCGAGTCATACCGCGCCGGCGTTGCTGCGCGCCGTCGCGCGTACGCTCCTCTGGGTGGGCGTGTCGCTACAGCGTGATGACCTGCTGCACGCCGCTGCCTTCCAGCGCTGCGTACAGGTCGGGGAAGCAGCCCACCTGCACGCCGGGCACGGTGCCGACCGCGCGGTAGCCGCCTTGGCCGTCCTGCTCGGCAAGCTCGCGTTCGCTCGAGCACTGGTCGCACATCATCAGCAGCGTGCCCTGCTCGGCCGCCACCTTCGCCAGGCGCTCGCCCAGTGGGTCGCCGGAGCGCAGCGCGTAGCAGTTGTCGTCGAAGAAGAACATGCCGACCACGTCGGCGCCGTGGCGGCCCTGTTCGAGCTGGGGCAGGATCATCTTGCCAAGCTTGTAGCTGACGGTGTGGCCGGTGGTGGCGAACACGTAGGCGACCTTCATCGGTACCTCCAGTGGAGCAGACGCCGTTCGAGGGCGCCGGTGGGGGCGTAGAGGATCAGCACGAACGTCATGATCGTGACGATCAGGGCCAGCGTGAGGGCGGCGTTGAACTGGCTCTGCGCGAACGCCAGCAGGTAGCCCAGGTCGCGGCTGGACGCGACGAACTCGCCGACCACCGCGCCGGTGAAGGCGAAGCCGACGGCGACGCGCAGATTGCCGGTCACCCAGCTGTTGACCGACGGCAGGTACGTCTCGCGCAGCACCGTCCAGCGGCCGCCGCCCAGGGTGCGGACCCGTTCGATCGGGCGGCCGTCGACCTCCAGGTACGCCGCTTCGCCGCCACAGGACGCCTGCCACTCTTCGCGCTGGCCTCCGCTCCGGAGCAGGGGTCGTGCGTCGGGGGGG
>JBBDSD010000253.1:0-5937 GCA_040905065.1 Trueperaceae bacterium
GACGCGGGGCACGAGCCGGGTCCGGACCGCCCGAACCCCGATCGCGACGGGCCGGACGCACCCCCCGCGTCGCGCCCGGACGCTCGCGTCCGGTAGAGTGGCCGTCGAGACGCGGCACCCCCGCCCACGGAGCCGGTCCTGCACGGATCCTCCGGGGGCTCGTTCCGGCCACGGCGGTCGGAGGCCCGTACCCCATCGACCGCACGACCGGGCGTGCCCGGATGCGTCGCGAAGCACGGAGGCGACATGGAGACCATTCATCGCGGCTTGAACGGCGTCAACGTCGATACCAGCCGCATCTGCTCGATCGACGGCGAGAACGGTCGTCTGATCTACCGCGGCTACGACATCACCGAGTTGGCCGACAAGGCCAGCTTCGAGGAGGTCGTGCACCTGCTATGGCTGGGCGACCTGCCGACGCGGAGCCAGTTGGACGGCCTGCAGGGCACCGTGCGCAGCGCGTTCGCCCTGCCGGCCGAGGTGCTGGCGATGCTGGCGTCGCTGCCGAAGGGCACGAACCCGATGCACGCCCTGCGGACCGGCGTCAGCATGCTCGCGGCGTTCGATCCCGACCCGGACGACGTCGGCGAGGCGAACGTGCGCCGCATCGGCCTGAGCCTGCTGGGTCAGGTGACCGCCCTGGTGGCGGCGCACCAGCGCATCCAGGCCGGGCACGAGCCGGTGGCGCCCGATCCGGAGCTGGGCGTCGCCGCCAACCTGCTCCGCATGGTGAACGGGGAGAACCCGACCGACGCCGCCGTGCGCGTGATGGACGTGGCGCTGGTGCTGCACGCCGAGCACGGATCGAACGCCAGCACCTTCGTGGGACGCTCGACCGCGTCGACCCTCACCGACGCGTACAGCGCCATCACCGCCGCCATCGGCTCCCTCAAGGGCCCGCTGCACGGCGGCGCCAACGCGGGCGTCATGAAGGCGCTCGAAGAGATCGGCAGCGTGGGCGCGGTCGAGCCGTACGTGCTGGACACCCTCGCCTCCGAGAAGGGGCGGGTGATGGGGTTCGGGCACCGGGTCTACCAGGTGATGGACCCGCGCGCGATCATCCTGAAGGGCGTCAGCGAGAAGCTGGCCGAGGAGTCGGGCGACTCGAAGTGGTTCGAGATGAGCCTCGAGATGGAGCGCGTCATGAAGCGGGAGATGGACGCCCGCGGCAAGCAGGTCGCGCCCAACGTCGACTTCTTCAGCGCGTCGGTCTACCGGATGCTGGGCTTCGAGAAGGAGACCTACACGCCCATCTTCGCGGTCTCGCGCGTGGCGGGCTGGATGGCGCACCTGTTCGAGCAGTACAATGACAACCGCTTGATGCGCCCGCGCCTGGTGTATGAAGGCGAGACCGGAAAGACGTTCGTCCCGATCGAGCAGCGCGGCTGAGCGACGCCGCCTACGGCCAGATGCGCTCCAGGAACGCCCGCACCGCCGCCTCGTAGCGCTGGGGGTCGGCGTTCCACCCCTCCATGTGCTCCACGCCGTCCAGGCGCACGTAGAGAACATTGGGCAGGCGCGCGGCGAAGTCGTCGATCAGCGCGATCGGCACGGTACCGTCGGCGTCGCCGGCGATCACGAGGGTGGGCAGCGTCAGCTCGGCCGCCACCCGGCGCCGGTCCAGTGCACCGAAGTCCACGCCCACCCGCCGACCGGCGATCCAGGTGGCGAGGCGCGTCCACGGCCCGGCCGCCGGCAGGCCCATGTCGCGCGCCGCGCGCTCGAACACCGTCCGCGGATCGACCAGCGGAGCCTCCATCATCAGACCGACGGGGACGAGCCCGTCCTCGGGCCAGCGCAGCAGCGCGCCGATCGCCACGCTGGCGCCCATCGAGAAGCCCACCACCGCGACCTCGCGCACGCCGCGCTCCTGCAGCCAGGCGATGGCGGCCAGCGCGTCGTCCGCCTCGCTGGCCCCGTAGTGGTACGCGCCGTCGGGACTGGGCGGCGCCAGGTCGTGGTTGCGGTAGCTCGTGATCAACACCGACGCGCCCGACGCCGCCAGCGTGGGCGCGATCCGAAGCGCTTCGCTGCGGTCGGCCCGGCGCCGGCCGTGCAGCACCAAGGTGGCGCGCTCCGGATCGGCGAGGGTCCACCAGCCCGGAAGCGGACCAAGATCGCCGTCGATGCGGACCTCGCGGAACGGCACGCCGACGGCCGACGGGTCCGTGTGGGCCAGGGTGACGTCCAGGCGTGCGGGCGCGCCCTCCCGGGGCGGTGCGCCGTGCGTGACGCGCACCTCGCGCCGAATCTGCTGCGGCGTGTCGGCCACGATCGCGCCCAGCCGTCCGGCTCCGTCCTCCCAGAGCAAGCCGTAGCTGCCGCGCGCGTCCACGCGGGCGAACTGGGGTGGATCGGGCCCGTCGTGCCGCGGCAGCGTCACCAGGTAGCGCTCGCCCTCCGGCCCGTTCGGGTCGTCCTCCGCTTCCGGGAGCGGCCCCTCGACCAGACCCAGCTCGAACTCGGGCATCAGCGCGTACGGGGCGGGCGTCAGGATCTGGCCGGCGTAGGTCCAGGCCACCCCCAGCACGGCGGCGGCCGCCACGAGCAGCACGATGGTCACGGGAACGACGACCCTCGCGACGACCTTGGCGCCGACCTTGGCGCCGACCTTGGAGGTCCCGAAGCGGTTGCGCATGCCCCACGGTACGACGCGCTGGCTCCTCACGGCGCGCGGCGCGGTCGCCGGCGACGGCGTCTGCTACGCTGACGGCGTTCGGAAACGAGAAGCGAGGACACGCCTGTTCCGTGCCGGCCGCGCCGGCGCGGGTGCGAAGGGAGACGCATCGTGGCGGTACGCCTGTCGAAGGTCCTGCTGGTGGCTTCGGCCGCCCTGTACTACCTGCTTGTCGTGTTCAACAACGTGGTGGACTACGGCTCCAACGAAGCGTTCGTGCGCGGGGTCCTGTCGATGGAGGACACCTTCGGCGGCCAGACCTGGCGCGCGATCGAAGATCCCGCCGTCCAGGAGGCGTTCTACTGGGGCATCATCGGCTGGGAAGCGGTGGCGTTCCTGCTCTGCGCCTGGGGCGCGCTGCGGCTGTTCGGTGCGCGCCGCGGCACGCGCGCCGAGTTCCAGTACGCCAAGGGCCCAGCGGTGGTCGGACTGACCGTGGGTCTGCTGCTCTGGATGGTGGCGTTCCTGACCGTCGGCGGCGAGTGGTTCCTGATGTGGCAGTCCGGCACCTGGAACGGGCAGGACGCGGCGTTCCGGATGTTCGCCAGTTTCGGGATCGTGCTGATCTACCTGACGATGCCGGACCCGCGCCTGGGCGAGGAGCCGCCCGCCTGAGCACCCGACGGTCCGGCCCCGGCGTCGCTCAGCCGGGCCGGACCGGTGCGTCCCAGGCGACCTGGCCGTAGGTGTCGGCCCGGTCGGGACTGGTCGAGAACATCACCACCGGCACGCCGGCGATCTCCTCGATCAGCTTCAGGTAGTCGGTGACGGCGCTGGGCAGCGCGTCCCGGCTGCCCAGGCCGTGCAGGTCGCCCCAGCCTGGCACCTCGGTCCAGACCGGCCGGCCGGCGGCGTCGTACGCCACGCAGACCTGCAACGCCTCCATCCCGGACAGCACGTCCAGCTTGGTGACGACCAGCCCGTCGAACCCGTTCACCTCGCAGGCGTAGCGGAGTTGCGCCAGGTCCAACCAACCGACCCGCCTGGGGCGGCCGGTGGTGGTGCCGTACTCGTCCCACTGGTTGGCGCCGGTGCCGCGCAGGCGCAGGCTGAGCGCGTCGTCGTGAATCTCGGTCGGGAACGGGCCGTGCCCGACGCGGGTGGAGAACGCCTTCACCACGCCGACGACGGTGTTCAGCGCCTTGTGCGACACGCCCGCCCCGGTCAGGATCCCGCCCACCGTCGGGTGGCTGCTGGTCACGTACGGGTAGGTGCCGTAGGAGAGGTCCAGCATGGTGCCCTGCCCGCCTTCGAACATCACGCGCGCCCCGTCGGCCAGGGCCGAGCGGACCTCGGCCCCGGCGTCGCCCACGTACGGCGCCAACCGTTCGCGCACCGTCGCTAGGTCGGCCATCGCCACGTCGACGTCGGTCCAGCCGACCCGCCCGGTCGAGTTCGGCTTGCCGGCCAGCAGCCGCTCCAGCCGTTCGCGCAGCAGCGCCTCGTCCTCCAGGTCGCCGGCGCGGAGGCCCAGGCGCCTGGCCTTGTCGCTGTAGGCGGGCCCGATCCCGCGCTTGGTGGTGCCCACGAAGCCGCCGCCCTCGTCGTTCTTCTTGTGGTGCGGCAGCACCAGGTGCGCCTCGCGCGAGATCACCAGCCGGCCGGCGTCGCGTCGCGCGGACAGCGCGTCCAGTTCGTCCAGGAACGTCCACGGATCGATCACCATGCCGGCCCCCAGCACCGACGTCGGTCGGTCGTGAAGCACGCCGCACGGCAGGTGGTGCAGCTTGAAGGTCTGCCCGGCGGCGACCACGGTGTGGCCGGCGTTGGCGCCGCCCGAGAACCGCACCACCAGGTCGGCCTCGTGCGCGAGGGCGTCGACGACCTTGCCCTTGCCTTCGTCCCCCCACTGCGCTCCGATGATGGCGATGCCTGGCATGTCGTCACGACCTTTCCGGTGTACGTGTCGCCTGGGCCCCGCAGGCGGGGACCGGCGCGTGCGGCGGTCAGCAGTATCGCACGTCCTCGCCGCGCGGAGCCGTGCCGCACGCCCCCGGCGATCCGGTCGCACACCGGGCTAGACTGGCGCGCATGAGACTCTCGGCCACCGACGTGTACGCTCTGCAGGCCCTGGGGTACCTGGGGCACCGGTACGGAGGCGGTTGGGTCGGCAGCGACGCCGTCAGCGAATCGACCTCCATTCCACGCCCCTACCTGGCACGCGTGCTGGCTTCCCTGGTGGCGAGCGGCATCCTCGCCTCGAAGAAGGGTGCTGGGGGCGGCTACGCGCTGGCGCGCGACCCGGCCGAGGTCGACCTTCGCGAGGTGATACGCGCGATCGACGGACCGGTGGCGCCGCTGTCGTGCATCAGCCGCAACTGGTACCAACCGTGCGAGGTCGAGGATCGCTGCCACGCGCGCGGCGCCGTGTGGGAGCGCGTGCGGGACGCGGTGCTGGATGCGTTGGCGCAGGTGTCCGTCGCTGACCTGGCACGCGACTTCGATCAAGGACTGGACTACCGGCCGTGCTTGGATCACCTGCTGAGGCCGGGCGCGTGAGCGCCGCCGCCGGCAGACGTCCGCGGGTCATGATCACCACCGGAACCGAGGCGCGCGAGCGACCGTTGCGGCGGACCGACGTGAGCTCCGGACGGAACTACGCCGATGCGCTGGCCCAAGTGGGCCTGCTGCCGAGCTACCTGCCGTCGCTCGACCCCGAGCTGGCAGGCGCCTTCCTGGACGACGCGGACGGCGTGGTTTTGTCGGGCGGAGGGGACGTCGATCCGGCGCGTTGCGGTCAGGTGCCGCACCCGGATCTGGGCGAGGTGGACCACCAGCGCGACGCGTTCGAGCTGGCCCTGTACCGCAGCGCGCGCGAGCGCGGCCTGCCGGTGCTGGGGATCTGCCGCGGGGTGCAGCTGGTCGTGGTGGCGGAGGGCGGCGACCTGCATCAGCACCTGCCGGCGCTGCCCGGCATGCACCAGCACGAGCAGGCGGGCCGGGACGGCGATCCCTTGCACGGCGTGCACCTGGCGGCAGGTTCGGTCCTGCGTGCGCACGCCGACGCGGAGCGGATCGCGGTGAACAGCTTCCACCATCAGGGCGTGGACCGCCTGCCGGACGCGCTGGCGCAGGTGGGGCGCTCGGACGACGGCCTGGTCGAAGCGGTCGAGGCCGCCAGCGGCGCCTTCCTGTTGGCGATGCAGTGGCACCCGGAGATGGCGTTCCGCCGGCACGCCAGCGCGCGCGCTCCGTTCGCCGCCATCGCGGCCGCGCAGGGGGCCTGAGTGCGTCCCGCACCCTTGTTAGGCACGGTGGTG
>JBBDSD010000254.1:0-1017 GCA_040905065.1 Trueperaceae bacterium
CCGCGCCCGCCGACGGCGTCCGGGTGGCCCGCCGCCCACGACCGCTTGGCGAAGGCCGCTGCCCCCCGACAGGAGCCGACATGACCCCAGCCGACCCGACCGGCGCCCCGACCGGCTCACCGACAGGCTCACCGACAGGCACCCGGACCGACGGCGCGACCGATGCGGCGACCTCGCCTGCCCGGCACGACGGTTCCGACGCGCAGGCTCCCCTGGTATCCGTGCTGATGGGCAGCGCCAGCGATTGGGACGCCATGGAGCCGGCCGACGCGCTGCTCCGCGACTTCGACGTGCCGCACGACTGCCGCGTGGTGTCGGCGCACCGTACGCCCGACCGGCTCCGCGAGGTGGCCCGGTCCGCCGCGGACCGGGGCGTGCAGGTGATCATCGCCGGCGCCGGCGGCGCCGCGCACCTGCCCGGCATGCTGGCGGCGTGGACCACCGTGCCGGTCCTGGGCGTGCCGGTCCGAAGTCGTGCGCTGTCCGGCACCGATTCGCTGCTCTCGATCGTGCAGATGCCTCGCGGTGTGCCGGTCGGCACGCTCGCCATCGGCGAAGCGGGCGCCGCCAACGCCGCGCTGTTGGCGATCCGCATACTGGCGCTCACCCGCCCGGAGCTGAGCGAGCGCCTGAAGGCGTTCGCCGAGCGCCAGGCCGACGCCTCCGTCGCCGCCACCCTGCCCACCCCGTCGTACCGACCGTGAGGGCGCCGGAGCGACCGGTCCTTCCTGGCGGCACGTTGGGGGTTCTGGGGGCAGGGCAGCTGGGTCGCATGTTCGCCGCCGCCGCCGTGCGCATGGGGTACCGCGTGCATCTGTTCGCCCCCGACGCCGACGTCGCGCCCGCCAGCGCGCACGCCGAGCGGACGGTGGCGGCGGACTGGGGCGACCAGCGGGCCCTGACGCGCTTCGCGCAGCGTTGCGACGCCGTCACGCTGGAGTTCGAGAACGTGCCCCCAGAAGCGCTGGAACGGATCGCGCACGACGCTCCCGTACGGCCGGGACCGGGCGCGTTGGC
>JBBDSD010000255.1:0-5932 GCA_040905065.1 Trueperaceae bacterium
GCCACCTCGACCACGTTGTACCCGACCATCCTGGCCGTCGCCGGGTTGGTGCCGTGCGCCGCGTCCGGCACGATCACCACGCGGCGTTGCTCGTCTTCGCCCGCTGCGGAGTGGAACGCCCGAATCATCAGGATGCCGGCCAGTTCGCCGTGCGCGCCGGCCGCCGGCTGCAGCGTGACGTCGTCCATGCCGGTCAGCAGCGTCAGATCCTCCTGCAGCTCGCCCAACAGGGTCATCACGCCCTGCGCCCCCTCGGGATCCTGGTACGGATGCACGTCGGCGAACAGCGCCGCCGCGTCCTCGTGCACCTTCGGGTTGTACTTCATGGTGCAACTGCCCAACGGATACACGTTGCCGTCGATCGAGAACTGCCGGTGCGCCAACTGCGTGAAGTGCCGCACCAGATCCAGCTCCGAGACCTCCGGAAGCTGGGGCGGTGCCGACCGAAGCGCCGCACCGTCCAGGAGCTCCTCGACCGGGGGGCCGTCCACCTGCGGCGGGCGCGCCGCACGCCGGCCCGCGCGGGAACGCTCGAACAGAAGCGGCGCGTCGGGCCCGTTCGCGGCGGCGCTCATCGCGCTACCTCCGCACGACCCTCGCCGACCGCACGAAGCGCCGACACCAACGCGTCGACGTCGCTGGGGCGCGTGAGTTCCGTCGCGGCCAGCAACATCGCGTGCCCCAGCCCGTACTCCTCGCCCAGCGGTACGCCGGCCCGCACGCCCGCCCGGTGCAGGTCGCGTCGCAGCGCCTTCGGATCGCGCGATACGCGCAACGGGAACTCGGCGAAGAACGGACCGTCCCGCACCACCTCGAACCCTTCGCGCTCCAGGCGACCTGCCAACGCGTGGGCGTTGCGCACCGTGCCGACCGCAACCTCGCGCAGGCCTTGCGGTCCCAGCGCAGCGACGTTCACGGTCGCCATCAACGCCGTCAGCTGGTGGTTGCTGCAGATGTTCGACTTCGCCTTGGCGCGACGGATGTGCTGCTCGCGCGCCTGCAGCGTGAGCACGAAGCCGCGTCGGCCATCGACGTCCTGCGTCTCGCCGACCAGGCGCCCGGGCAGTTGCCGGATCAGCTCGTCGCGGACCACCAGGAAGCCGAAGTGCGGCCCCCCGAACTGCTGCGGAACGCCCAGCGTCTGGCCGTCGCCGACCGCGACGTCCGCACCGACCTCGCCGGGCGACGCCAGGATCGCGAGCGACACGGGGTCCACGACCGCCACCGAAAGGGCACCGGCTTCGTGCGCAGCGTCGGCGAACGGTGCCTGGTCCTCGATCCGTCCCAAGTGGTTCGGAGACTGCACGATCACGCAGGCGGCGTCGTGCAGGTCGCCCGGCAACGGCGTCGCCGTCCCGTTTAGATCGATCACGTCCAGCGTCGCGTCCAGAGCGTCCAGGTAGGTCGCGATCACCTCCCGCGTCTCGGGGTGCACGCCGCGCGACACCACCACGCGGTCGCGTCGCGTGTGCCGCATCGCGAGCAGGGCCGCTTCCGCCACGGCGCTGGCGCCGTCGTACATGCTGGCGTTCGACACCGCAAGACCGGTCAGCTCGCTCATGATCGTCTGGTACTCGAAGGTGGCTTGCAGCATGCCCTGCGAGACCTCGGCCTGGTACGGCGTATAGGCGGTCACGAACTCGGACTGGTAGGTCAGGTGCCGCGTGACGGCGGGAATGAAGTGCCTTCGCACCCCGCCGCCCAGGAACGACGGCGATCCGGTGTCGTCCAGGGCCGCCAGCGAGCGGAGGTGATCCATGAGGGCCACCTCGTCCATCGGCGCCGCCAGCGGCAGCTCGGGATCGCGCAGTTCGGCGGGAACGGACGCGAACAGGGCGCCGACGTCGCTCGCGCCGATCGCCTCGAGCGCGCGCCGGACGTCGTCGTCCGTGTGGGGCGTGTACGACACTACGCTTCCTCTTCGCAGACCGACCGGTAGGCGTCCGCGTCCAGAAGCTCGCCCAGACCCGACGCGTCGTCGACCTTCAGGCGGAACAGCCAGCCGGCGCCGTACGGGTCCTCGTTGATCGCCTCCGGCGCGGCCTCGAGAGCGGGATTCACCTCGTGCACCTCGCCGGCCAGCGGGGCGTAGATGTCGCTGGCGGTCTTGACGCTCTCGACCACCGCCACGGCGTCCTTCGCAGCCACCCGGTCGCCCGGTTCCGGCAGCTCGACGAAGACGACGTCGCCCAGCTGATCCTGCGCGAAATCGCTGATGCCGACGGTGACGATGTCGCCCTGCGGCTGCGACGCCCACTCGTGCGACGCGGCGTACTTGCGATCCTCGGGAATATGCATGCTTCCTCCACGGTCGCGCCCCGCCGAAGCGGGCCGCCGAGAACTCTCGGTACGATACCCGGCCCTCAGGGCCGGTAGAACGGGATGTCGCTCACGGTCGCCGACACCGACTGGCCACGGATCTCGACCGCGACCTCGTGGCCGACCTCGGCCCGCTCGGTCGCGATCCAGGCGAACCCGATGGCGTCGCGCGTCAGCGGCGAGACGGTACCGCTGGTGACCGATCCGATCGCCTCGCCCGCCTCGTTCAGGACGCGGTACCCCTGCCGGGGGATGCCGCGCCCGGTGACGCGGAGACCGACCAGCCGACGCTCGCAGGCGGGCACGTCCGGCCAGCCGTCGCGTCCCGCGAACGGCTTGTCCTTGACCACCCACGAGAACGGCGTGCAGCGAGGATCGGTGGTCGGATCCAGTTCGTGCCCGAACAGCGGAAACCCCGCCTCCAGCCGCAAGGTGTCGCGCGCGCCCAGTCCGCACGGCTCCGCGCCCGCCTCGCAGAGGGCGTTCCACACGCCCACCGCGTCCGCCGGGCGGGCGAACACCTCGAAGCCGTCCTCGCCGGTGTACCCGGTGCGGGCCAGGCGGAGCGGCGTGCCCGCCAACTCGGTCGGCAGCGTGTCGTTCTTGCGGACGGCGGTCAGGTCGGCGTCGACCAGGCGATCGAGAAGCACCGCCGCACCCGGCCCCTGCAACGCCAACAGCGCCCAGTCGTCGCTGACGTCCGTGCATCGCACGCCGTCCGCCTCGCGGGCCAGCGCCGCCAAGCGGTCGCCGACCGCCTCGCGATTGGCGGCGTTCGCCACGAGCAGCCAGCTTTCGTCGCTGAGGCGGTAGAGGTAGGCGTCGTCGATCAGTCCGCCCTGGTCGTTGGGGATCATCGTGTAGTGCGCCCGACCGGCGCGCAGCTTCTTGGCGTCGTTGAGCAGCGCGAACCGCAGGAACGCGCGCGCTCCGGGCCCGTCGACGCGGATCTCCGCCATGTGGCTCACGTCGAACAGGCCAGCGTTCTCGCGCACGGCGTTGTGCTCGTGGGAGATGCCGCCGCGGTACTGCAACGGCATGTTCGTGCCCGCGAAGTCGGTCATCCGGGCGCCGAGCGCCTCGTGCACGTCGGTCAGCGGCGTGGTCTTCATGCCCGGCACGCTACCACCGGCCACCGGCCGACCCCGTCGCCGGATCAGGTCTTCGGATGGGGTAGTTGGATCAGGTCTTCTGCGCGAGCTTCTCGAGCACCTTGCGGGAAACGGCCTTGAGCGGCTCGAACACGCCCTCGAAACGGGAGGCGACCGCCTCGAAGAGCGGCACCTCGCCCCCAGGGTCCAGCACCTGCTGCAGCATCTCGACCGAGAGCGCGTCGTCCAGATCGCGCTTGTTCAACTGGATCACGTAGGGGATGTCGGAGAGGCGCAGGTCGTGCTCCAACAGGTTCTCCCGCAGGTTGCGGAGGCTCTCCGCGTTCGCCCGCAGGCGCGAAGGAGCGCTGTCCGCGACGAACACCACGCCGTCCACGCCGCGCAGGATCAACTTGCGCGACGAGTTGTAGAACACCTGCCCGGGCACGGTGTACAGGTGGAAACGCGTCTTGAAGCCGTTCACCGTGCCCAGGTCCAACGGCAGGAAGTCGAAGAACAGGGTGCGTTCGTCCTCCGTCGCCAGGCTCACCATTTCGCCCTTCGCGTCGCCCGGCACCCGTTCGTAGATCATCTTGAGGTTGGTGGTCTTGCCGGACAGGCCGGGGCCGTAGTAGACGATCTTGAAGTTGATCTCGCGCGCAGCGAAGTTGATGGTGCTCATGCGTCCCTCGGGCCGAACAGGCCGTCCAGAAGTTTCTCCGTCGATTCGCTCCAGGCCGCGTCCAGGTTCAGGTCCGGCACGTCGGCCTCGCGCAGGGCGGCCAGTTCGGTGCGGATCTCCTCCGCGCTACGGGCAGCGTGCACCTTGATCTTGCCCAAGGTGGCGTGCGCGTCGAACACGACCAGCAGCAGCGCGTCCGGCCCCAGCTCTTCGACGTACGTGCCGACGTCGCTGCCCTGCTGCACCACCTCGCGGAAACCGTCGTCACCGAACAGCTTGGCGATCGCCGCGTTGGCGGAGTGATTCGACGCCACCAGCGTCGCAAGCGAATCGAGCGACGGCGGCGCCGGCGCCCACACCGCTGCGGCGTGCAGCAGCACGAAGCCCTTGCGGTCCACCACCAGCGCGTAGCGGGCCCGGCTACGGTCCAGCAGCGCCGACAGCTGCTCCTGCACCCGCTTGTGCGCGGCTCCGTAGAGGTCGACGGACGGTTCCAGCATGCGCAGACGATAGCACGCACCTCCGTCGGGGACGATGCGGCCGAGGCGCGAGTGCGAGCCCGCACTGTGCGTCAAGCGCCCGCGGCCGCCCGTGCCGTCAGCAGCGCTTCGGCACGCTCCGGTTCCATCACCAGTGGGTTGCTCGCCAGGGCGCGCACCTGCGCGGAGCGATCCCCGGACCAGATCGCATCGGCCGCAGCGGCCTGATAGTCGGCCAGCATGCGCAACAGACCGCGCAGCTCGTGCGGAAACGGCTCCTGGCGAAGCGGCACGACGCGTCCCCCTTCCACGGAGCAGGGCACCTCGACCACGCGCTCGTCGTCGAAATCCGGGAGGGCGCCGCCGCGATTGGGGACGTTCAAAGTGAGGCGCGCGGCCTCGCCGGTCGCCAACGCACGCAGCACGCGGACGGCAAAATCCCCGAACACGGAGCCGCCGCGCCCACGGGTCAGCTGGGGACGCGCGGCGGCCGCCTGCTCGCGGAAGTGGGCATAGTGGCCCGGAAGTTCCTCCACGATCGCTTGGGCGCGGGTGCGGGGCGCGGAGCGGGCCTCCTCGACCGTCGCGTCGCGGTGCAGGTAGTACGGCAGGTATCCGTTGGGCACGCGCCCGTACCGTCGCGTCAGGGCGACCTGGCGACGGGTGCGGGGGGAGACGTCGGCGCGCGCCTGGATGCGGTCGTGCTCCCGGTTCAGACGTGCGACGCCGTCCTCGCCCTCGATGCGGCAGTGCGTGCTCCAGGTGGCGTGGTTGAGGCCCACGGCCTCCAGCTCGATCACGTGCGGATCCACGCCCAGCGCGTGGGCCAGGTGCACACGATCGTCGTCGGCCTGATCGCAGAGCGCGATGCACCGTACGGAGGACCTGCGCGTCACCGCCTCGGCGACGATCTGCGTCGGGTTGGCGTAGTTCAGAAGCGTCGCTCCCGGAGCCCAGGAGGTCATCTCCTCCGTGATCCGTCGCACCACGGGAAGCGTGCGCATAGCGAAGAAGAAGCCGCCCGGACCGATCGTCTCCTGCCCCAGCACCCCGAACCGCAGGGGGACCGCCTCGTCGTGGTGACGCGCTGCCAACCCACCCTGGCGGAAGGTGGTGAGGACCACGTCGGCACCGTCGATGGCGCGAACGCGCTCGGTGGTCGCGCTCACGCGCAGCCCCGTCCCCTCGACCAGGCGCTCCGCGAGGCGCGCCACGACGTCCAGCTCCTCCTCCGCCACGTCCATCAAGGCCAGCTCGGCCCCGTCGAACGCGTCCGCTTCCTGCGCGAACGCCTGCACCAGGCCCGGTGCGTAGGCGCTGCCTCCTCCGATGATGGCGATCTTCATCGTGCCTCCTCCAAC
>JBBDSD010000256.1:0-5927 GCA_040905065.1 Trueperaceae bacterium
CGCTGCTGCACCGGCCGGAGGTGCTGCTGCTGGACGAGCCCACCAACGGCCTCGATCCGGTCGGCATCGCCGAGATCCGCGAGAACCTGCGCGCCGTAGCGGGCGACGGCGTGACGGTGCTGGTGAGCAGCCACATCCTGGCGGAGATCGAGAAGCTGGTCGACCGCGTGATCGCCATCGAGGGTGGGCGCCTCCGATTCGACGGGGTGCTGAGCGACCTGCTGGCCCGCATCGACGAACGCACCGTCGTGCTGCGCCTGACGGCGACCGACGCCGACGCGCTGCGCGCCGCCTTGGGCGAGCGGGAGGTCGCCATCGAGGATCCGGGCGTCGGTCCGGTCCGGGTGCGCGTGGCCTTGGCCGAGGTGCCGGGCCTGCTGCGCGGCCTGCTGAACGACGGCGTCGACCTCACCGAGGCCCGACGCGAAGGGGAGGACCTGGAGGGCGCGTACCTGCGCCTGCTCCAGGAGGACGGGAGGCCGTCGTGACGGCGCTGGTGCAGGTGATCCGCGCGGAGTGGTTCAAGATGGTCCGCAAACGTCGCACCTGGGTCCTGGCCGGGCTCTGGTGGGGCCTACTGCCGCTGCTCACCGTCGTGGTGGCGCGGGTCCTGCAGGTGAACGTCGGTGGCTCGTTCCTGGACGACGCCGGCACCACGATCGCAGGGCTGCTGCAGGAGGTGGCGTCGCCGTACGGCCTGGCGCGCATCGGTCTGACCGGCCCGGCGTTCGTGACCCCCAGCTTCTACATGATCGTGATCGCGCTGTTCGCGGCGACCCTGTTCGGCGAGGAGCGCAGCCAGAACATGTGGAAGACCACCCTGGTCGCGCAACCGTCGCGCCTGGCGGTGCTGTGGGGCAAGATCGTCACCCTGATGGCGCTGTCCGGCCTGCTGCTGGCGGGCGCCGCCGCGGCGGGCGTGCTCTGGGGGACGATCGCGATGACGATGTTCCCCACCAACTTCGCCGGGGATTGGTCGCGGCTCGCGGGCCTGTTCGCGCTGCAGTGGATCCATCTGCTCGGTGCGGCGACGCTGGCGTCGCTGCTGATCTTCCTGGTCCGCAACGTGGCGCTGGGCGTGGTATCGATCTTCTTCCTGCCGGCCCTGCTGGAGGGCTTGCACGCGGTGTGGCGCGCGACGATCGCGCTCCAACCGGTCAACCAGCTGAACGTGGTGTTCCAGACGTTGCATCTGCGGCAGACGCTCGAGGATCTGCCGCGCTACTTCTTCACCGTCAACCTCTACCTCCCGGCGCGAGCTCCGGCACGCGACCTGATCGACCTGTTCGCCGAGGGGGCCTCGGCCGAGATGCAAGGATCGCCGTTCGCGAACCTGTTCGGCGCCGGCCTGTCGCTGACGCACTCGACCGGCGTGATGCTGGGCTACGCCGTGCTGTTCGGCGCGATCCTCACCTGGATCTTCGTACGCCGGGACGTGGACTGACGCCCGGCACGCCCACGCCCACGCCCACGGTCGCGCCGCATCGCGGATAGCATGGACGCCCAACCGGTCCGTGCCGCCCGTGCGCGTCGGCCACCGTGCGGAAGGGGAAGCCATGGACACGCCCGATCTTCGTAGCGCCCTACGCGACCGCGTCCTGGTACTGGACGGTGCCATGGGCACGATGATCCAGCGGCACGGCCTGAGCGAAGCGGACTTCCGTGGCGACCGCTTCCGCGACCACCCGAGCGCGCTGCAGGGCGCGAACGACCTGTTGAGCCTGACCCGTCCCGACCTGATCAAAGGCATCCACCGCGCCTACCTGGCGGCGGGCGCCGACATCGTCGAGACCAACACCTTCTCCTCGACCCGGATCGGCATGGCCGACTACGGACTGGAACAGCACGCCGCCGAGATCGCAGGAGCGGCCGCTCGCCTGGCGCGCGAGGCGTGCGACGCGTTCGCCACGCCCGACCGACCACGCTGGGTGGCGGGCTCGGTGGGGCCCACGAACCGCACCGCGTCGATGAGTCCCGACGTCGAGAACCCCGGCTTCCGCGCCGTCCACTTCGACCAACTCGCGGAGGAGTACCAGGAGCAGATCGAAGCGCTGATGCGGGGCGGCAGCGACCTGATCCTGATCGAGACGGTGTTCGACACCCTGAACGCCAAGGCCGCGCTGTACGCCGCCGACCGGGCCCAGCAGGCGTTGGGGCACGAAGTGCCGCTGATGCTGAGCGGCACCATCACCGACGCGTCCGGCCGCACGCTCTCGGGACAGACGCTCGAGGCGTTCTGGACCTCGGTAATGCACGCGCCGCTGCTGGCGGTG
Source organism: Trueperaceae bacterium (assembly GCA_040905065.1). Lineage (GTDB taxonomy): Bacteria > Deinococcota > Deinococci > Deinococcales > Trueperaceae > SLSQ01. The sequence continues at coordinate 2,274 of JBBDSD010000256.1, forward strand.
GGCCTCAACTGCGCTCTGGGTCCCGAAGCGTTGCGACCGTACGTCGCGGAACTGTCGCGGCTTGCACCGATCCCGACCACGGTGCACCCGAACGCCGGCCTGCCGAACGCGTTCGGCGAGTACGACGAGACGCCCGAGGCGATGGCGACGGTGCTGGAGGAGTTCCTCGCGAACGGCTGGGTGAACGTGATCGGCGGCTGCTGCGGCACCGGTCCGGAGCACATCGAGGCGTTCGCGGAGGTCGCGGCCCGGCACGATCCGCGCGTCCCCCCCGAACCGGACGGGCTGCCCCGCTTCTCCGGGCTGGAGCCGCTCGTGATCCGCGCCGAGACGAACTTCGTGAACGTGGGCGAGCGGACCAACGTGACCGGCTCGCGCCGCTTTTTGCGCCTGATCCGCGAGCGCCGCTCCGACGAGGCGCTCGAGGTGGCGCGCGATCAGGTCGAGGGTGGCGCGCAGATGCTGGACGTCAACATGGACGAAGGCATGCTGGAGACCGAGGAGGAGATGGTCCGCTTCCTCGACCTGGCCGCCGCCGAGCCGGAGATCGCGCGCGTCCCGGTGGTCGTCGACGCCTCGTCGTTCTCCGTGCTGCGGGCCGGGCTGACGAGGTTGCAAGGTCGCGGCCTGGTCAACTCGCTCAGCCTCAAGGAGGGCGAAGCGGCGTTCCTGGCGCAGGCCCACGAGGTGAAGCGCCTGGGTGCCGCGGTGATCGTGATGGCGTTCGACGAGAACGGGCAGGCGGACACGCTGGCGCGCCGGATCACCATCTGCGAGCGCGTTTACCGCCTGCTCACCGAACGCGTCGGCTTCGATCCCAGTTCGATCGTGTTCGACGCCAACGTCTACCCGGTCGCCACCGGGATCGAGGAGCACCGCCGCTACGCGCTGGACTTCTTCGAGGCGGTGCGCTGGATCAAGGGGCACCTGCCTGGCGCGCTGACGTCGGGCGGGATCAGCAACGTCAGCTTCAGCTTCCGGGGCATGCCCCGCGTGCGCGAAGCGATGCACGCCGCGTTCCTCTACCATGCGCGCGCCGCCGGCCTGGACATGGGCATCGTGAACCCGACCATGCTGGAGGTGTACGACCAGGTCGAACCGGAGCTGCTGCAGCACGTCGAGGACGTGCTGCTGGACCGTCGCGACGACGCCACCGAGCGCCTGGTGACGTTCGCCGAAGGGTTGGGTGCCCAGGGCGGCAGGGCCCGCGTCGAGGACGATGCTTGGCGCGCCTGGCCGGTGGCGAAACGCTTGGAGCACGCGCTGGTGAAGGGGATCGACCGCCATGCGGTCGACGACGCCGAAACCGCCCGCTTGGAACTGGGGTCTCCCCTGGCGGTGATCGAGGGGCCGTTGATGGACGGCATGAACGTGGTCGGCGACCTGTTCGGCTCCGGAAAGATGTTCCTACCCCAGGTGGTGAAGTCGGCCCGCGTGATGAAGAAGGCGGTCGCGCACCTGACGCCGTTCCTGGAGGCGGATGCCGGCGGCGCCCGTAGCGCCGGCACCGTGGTGCTGGCGACGGTGAAGGGCGACGTGCACGACATCGGCAAGAACATCGTCGGGGTGGTGCTGGCGTGCAACGGGTTCCGCGTGATCGATCTGGGCGTGATGGTGCCGACCGAACGGATCTTGGCGGAGGCGAGCGAACACGACGCCGACCTGATCGGCCTGTCCGGACTGATCACGCCGTCGCTGCACGAGATGGTGGCCGTGGCCGAGGAGATGCAGGCCCGCCGCCTGCGGACGCCGCTGCTGATCGGGGGCGCCACCACCAGTCGGATCCATACCGCCGTCCGCATCGAGCCGGTCTACGACGCGCCGGTAGTGCACGTCCTCGACGCGTCCAGGAGCGTCGGGGTGTCCACGAGACTGGTCAGCGACGCGCAGCGCGAACCGTTCGCGGCCGAAACGCGTGCCCTGTACGCCGACCTGCGCGACAAGCACGCCCGACGGCGCTCGCAGCAGACGCTGCTTCCCTACCCGCAGGCGGTCGCCGCCGGACCGGTGCTGGATCTGGAGCGCCTCCCGCCGTCTCCCGCCTCGACGGAGCTGCGGCACCTGTCGCTTCCGCTGTCCGAGCTGGTGCCGTGGATCGACTGGGGTCCGTTCTTCCTCGCCTGGGAGCTGCCCGGCCGCTGGCCGGCGATCCTGGACGATCCGGAGCGCGGGGCGCTGGCGCGCGAACTGAAAGCGGACGCGGACGCCATGCTGGCCGACTGGTGCGCCGATCCGGATCGTGCGGCGACCGCGTCGGTGGCGCTGTGGCCGGCGAACCGGGACGGCGACGACCTGATCGTATGGAGCAATGAGGCGCGTACCCGCGAGCGGGCTCGCTTCCGGACGCTGCGTCAGCAGATCGTGAAGCGCGAGGGGCAGGCGAATCTGGCGCTGGCCGACTTCGTCGCGCCGGTCGGCACGCCCGACTGGCTGGGCGGGTTCGCGGTCACGACCGGCGCCTGGGCGGACGAGGAAGCGCGCCGCCACGAGGCGGGGCACGACGACTACCGCGCCATCCTCGCCAAGGCGCTGGCCGATCGCCTGGCGGAGGCGACCGCGGAGGCGTTGCACGCTCGGGTCCGTCGCGACCTGTGGGGGTACGCGCCGGACGAGACGCTGGACGCCGAAGCGATCGTGCGGGAGCGGTACCACGGGATCCGTCCCGCACCCGGCTATCCCGCGTGTCCCGACCACACCGAGAAGGGCCTGCTCTTCGACCTGCTCGAGGCCCGCGACGCGGGCATGGCGTTGACGGAGAGCTACGCGATGACGCCGAACGCGACGGTATCCGGCCTCTACTTCGCGCATCCGGACGCCCGCTACTTCGCCGTCGGGCGGATCGGTCGCGACCAGGTGAGCGCCTACGCCGAACGGAAGGGCTGGACGATCGCGGAGACGGAGCGGTGGCTGGCCCCCGCGCTGGGGTACGAGCCGGGCAAGAGCGCGTGAGGTCGCTGGACTGGTTGACGTTCGCCTACCGGCTCAAGGACCTTCCGCGCGAGGGCTGGCGCATGCGCGGCGTGCGCGACCCCGAGTCGGTCGCGGCGCACGCCTGGGGCACGGCGTTGCTCTGCGTCCTGTTCGCCGACGAGGCGGGTGTGCCGCGAGGCGAGGCGGTCGAAATCGCCGTCGCGCACGATCTGGCCGAAGCGGACATCGGCGACGTGGCGTCGCTGGCCGATCCGTCGCTTCGCACCGTGTCCGAAGCGGAGAAGACGCGTTTGGAGGCGGCCGCGATGGCCGACCTGACCGCGCGCTGGCCGGGGGCCGCGGCGGAGCGCATCGCCGCTCGCTGGCAGGCGTACGAAAACCGGGATAGCGCGACAGCGCTCTTCGTGCGCGACATGAACCTGATCGACATGTGCCTGCAGGCGTACCTGTACGAACGCGACCTGCGCTACCGCCCCGATCCGGAGTCGCCGCTCTTCGCCGGCGCCACGCCGGAGGGGCGGGACGGCTTGCGCGAGTTCTTCGCGTCGGCCGACGTACGCCTGTCGACGCCGGTCGGACGCGAGCTGTTCGCGTCCCTGCGCGAGGCCTATCGCGCCTTGGCGGAAGGCGTGGACGGTTGAGACGTCCGTTCGTGCGAGCGACCAAACGATCCGCTACGCCCGTAGCGACGACACGACGCCCCCCCCCCCGAAGGTGGGGGGG
>JBBDSD010000257.1:0-5923 GCA_040905065.1 Trueperaceae bacterium
CGACAAGATCGCCCGCAAGTCGGAGGGCACCAGCATCACCCGCGACGTGTCCGGTGAAGGGGTGCAGCAGGCGCTGCTCAAGCTGATCGAGGGCACCACCGCCCACGTCCCGCCCCAAGGCGGACGCAAGCATCCGCACCAGGAGCTCATCCCGGTCGACACCCGCAACATCCTGTTCCTCTGCGGCGGCGCCTTCGAGGGTCTCGACGACATCGTCCGCAACCGTGTCGACGTGAGCCGCGTCGGCTTCCAACGGGGCGACGAGGAGCAGGTGCAGCGGGCCGAGGTTCTGCCCGAAGATCTGATGCGCTACGGTCTGATCCCCGAACTGATCGGGCGCCTGCCGGTCACGGTGCGCCTGCAGGAGCTGAGCATCGACGCCCTGGTCGCCGTCATGACGCAACCGCGCGGCGCTCTGGTAACGGAGTACCGGGAACTGTTCTCGCTCGCGGGCGTCTCCCTCGACTTCTCCGAAGCCGCCCTGCGCGAGGTGGCGCGGCGCGCGTTGGACCGCGGGACCGGAGCGCGGGCGTTGCGGTCGATCCTCGAGCGCACCCTGACCGACCTCATGTACGAGGTGCCCGGTTCCGACGTCACCGCCGTCCGCATCGAAGCGGACGACCTGGACGACCCGAACCTTCCCCTGATGCGCGCCGAACGCCGCAAGACCGCCTGAACGCACGTTCCGGCCGGCCGGCCGTTCGGCCGGCCGTCAGGGCAGCGGTCCGGTGGCGCCGACCGGCAGCGACCGCAGGCGCGCCACGACCTCGGCGAAGCGTCGTGCGGCGTCGTCGATCGCGGCCTCGTCCAGCGCTCCGGGACCGTCGTTCCACCCCACGCTGAAGCGCAGGCTGGCGCGCGCTTGCGCGGGCGTGGCGCCCAGTTGGAGCAGCACGTGGCTCGGCTCGACGCTACCCGCCGCGCAGGCGGACCCGGCGCTGACCTCGATGCCGGCGTCGTCCAGCGCCAAGCGGAGCGACTCGCCGTCCACATGGTCGACCCGGACGTTCAGGTGCTTCGGACCGCGCGGACCGGTGCCGTTGCGGCGAACGCCGGGCGTACGCAGCAGGGCGGCTTCCAGGCGGTCGCGCAGCGCGGCGGTGCGGGCGATGCGGTCGGCCAGGTCGTGCGTCGCCGCCTCCGCCACCGCCCCGAACGCGGCGATGGCCGCCACCGGGTGCGTGCCCGCGCGGCGTCCGCGTTCCTGCGCGCCGCCGCGCTGCTGCGGCACCAACGTCCGTCCGTCGCGCACGATCAACGCCCCCACCCCCTGCAGGCCGCCCAGCTTGTGGGCCGACACGGCGGCCAGGTCCACGCCGGCATCGCGAAGCGCGAGCGGGGCGTACCCCAACGCTTGCACCGCGTCGCAGAGGAACGCCGCTCCTCGCTGGTGCGCGAGGTCCACCAGGGCGTTCACGTCGGCGACGCCGCCGGTCTCGTTGTTCGTGTGCATGATCGCGACCAGACCGATCGGTCCCGGCAGGTCGGCCAAGGTGGCCTGCAGGCGCGCCGGGTCCGGCACGCCGTGCGGCGCCGGCGGCACGTAGGCCACCGGGCGGCCGCGACGCGCCTCCCGCTCGGCGACGGCCAGCACGGCCGCGTGCTCGCTGGCGCCGACCACCAGCGCCGCGTCCGCCGGGAGGGCGTCCAGCGTGCCGTGCACGGCCAGCGCGATCGCTTCGGTCGCGCCGGAGGTGAATACCACCTCGGCCGGCAGGGCGCCCAGCGCGTGCGCCACGCGTTCGCGGGCAGCGTCGACCGCCGCGCGGGCTCGCTGCCCGGAGCGGTGCACGGACGACGGGTTGGACGCCACGCCGCCGCTCAGCCACGGCCAGGCCGCATCGCGCGCCACGGCGCTGACGGGCGCGGTCGCGGCGTGATCCAGGTAGATGCGCATGCGGGGACGTAGCGGCGGTGCCGGTTCGGTGGTCAGCGGGCGCTGCCGGCGAACTCGCGGGGGAGCGGCTCGATCTGCAGCAGGGTGCGGTCCCGCATCAGGTCGGCCACGGTGGTGCTGGACAACACCGCACGGACGGCGCGGTCCACCTCCCGCCAGAGAGGTTCCGTGCTGCAGGCGCCCACGTGATCGCAGCTGGACTCGTCGTCGATGCAGGTGACGGGCGCGACCGAGCCTTCGAGCAACTCGACCACCTCGAGCGCGTCGATCGCGTCGGGGCGGCGGGCCAGGCGGTAGCCGCCGTGCGCACCGCGCACGCTCTCGACCAGGCCGGCCTTGCGCATCACCGCGAAGATCTGCTCCAGGTACTGGTGCGACAACGCCTGCCGCTCCGCCACGGTCCGCAGGCTGGTCGGACGATCGCCGCCGACGGCGACCTCGACGAGGGCCCGCATCCCGTACTGTGCCTTGGTCGAGATCCACATAAGTTGCTTCACCCTACCGCGGCCTCGGGAGGGGGTCAACGCGTCGCGATGCGTCCGGCGTCCGGGTCGGGCAGCACCGTGAGCGGATCCAACGCCCGCCCGTCGCGCCGCACTTCGAAGTGCAGGTGCGGCCCGGTGGAGGCTCCGGTCGTGCCGACGCGTCCGATCTGCGCTCCGCGGGTCACCGTGCGGCCCGCTTCCACCTCGATGCGGCTCAGGTGCGCGTAGCGGGTCTCGAACCCGTCCTCGTGCCGAAGGACCACCGCGTAGCCGTACGCGCCGATCCAGCCGGTACGCGCCACCACCCCGTCGCGCACAGCGAAAACCGGCGTACCGGTCGGTGCGCCTAGATCCAGACCTTGGTGGTACCGGTTGCCGCCAACGGAGACGTTGCGCCACCCGAAGCGGCTGGTGATGCGCGGCGCGACGGCCAGCGGCCAAGCGAAGCCGTCGTCCGGCGGCCGCAGCACCACCCCGGACAGCAGCGTCGGAAGCTCCCGCAACGGCACCTGCCGCAGGCGGTCGTGCCTCGCCGAGGACGGCAACCGTCCGTCGCCGACGCTTCCCCCGATCCCCCCTGCGACGTCCGGGGCGGTCGGGGCAGCCGTGGCGGCGGCACCCTCGGCGTCGGGCGCGGCGGCACGGGCGTCCACACCGAACCGGTCCGCACCCTCCTCCGCGAGCAGCAGCGGAGCGGCCGGATCCAGCGCGTACGGCGGGTCCAGCCCGTTTCGTGCGACCAGCGCTCCGGGCGCGACGCCCACTCGGGCGGCGAAGGCGATCAGGTCCTCGCCCGGGCGTGGCGCGGCCAGCGATCCGTCGTGCGGAGGTACCCGCACCGTGACGCCGGACGGCTCCGGAACGCCGGGATTCGCGGTCCGCAACGTCGCTTCGAGGCGCCCGGTGGCGTCCGCGACCTGGGACCAGGTGCGACCCTCCCCTACCTCCCACTCGGTCCACCCGTCCGGGCCGGGCAGCCGCAGCACCGTGCCGACGCGGAGCAGGTCGCCGTCCAGGTCGTTCAGGCGTCGTAGTTCGGCTACGGAGGTGTCGTAGCGCTGCGCCAGGTCGTAGAGGGTGTCGCCGGCCAGGACCGCGTGCTCGCGAGCCTGCGACGGAGCCTGCGACCACGCGAACGAGGCCGCCGCCAGCAGGCAGGCGGCGCCCAGCACCGCCGTGACGAACGAACGCACGCGCCCGCCCGTCCCGCGGGTCACCCCTGGCCGAGGGTCGACAGGAACTCTTCGTTGGTCTTGGTGCGCGACAGGCGCGACAACAGCATCTCCATCGCCTCCGCGGCGTCCATGTCGCTGATCACCTTGCGCAGCAGCCACATCTTGGCCAGGATCGACTCTCCCAGCAGCAGGTCCTCGCGCCGCGTGCCGGACTTGAGGATGTCGATCGCCGGGAAGATGCGGCGCTCCTCCAGGCGGCGACTGAGGTGCAGCTCCATGTTGCCGGTGCCCTTGAACTCCTCGAAGATCACGTCGTCCATGCGCGAGCCGGTCTCGACCAGGGCGGTGGCCAGGATCGAGAGGCTGCCGCCGCCACGAATGTTGCGCGCGGCGCCCAGGAACCGTTTCGGCCAGTGCAGCGCATTGCTATCCAGACCGCCGGAGAGCGTGCGACCGGTCGGCGGCGTCACCAGGTTGTTGGCGCGCGCCAAGCGGGTGATCGAGTCGAGCAGGATCATCACGTGCCCGCCCTCCTCGACGATGCGGCGGGCGCGCTCGTGCACGAACTCGGCCACGCGGATGTGGTTCGTGGGCGGCTCGTCGAAGGTGGACGCCACCACCTCGACCCCTTGGACCGACTCGCGGAAGTCGGTGACCTCCTCCGGTCGCTCGTCGACCAGCAGCACGATCAGCTTCAGGTCCGGCTCGTTGTGGACCACGGAGTGCGCGATCGACTTCAGCAGCGTGGTCTTGCCCGCCTTGGGGGGCGCCACGATCAGGCCGCGCTGCCCCCGCCCGATCGGAGCCAACAGATCGATCACCCGGGCAGAGGGCTCGTTGGGCGTGGTCTCGAGCGCGATGCGGGTCTCGGGGAAGGTGGGCGTGAGGTCGTCGAAGCGCGGCCGCTTGCTGGCCTGGAACGGATCGACGCCGTTGACCGCCTCGACCCGGATCAGGGTGCCGTAGCGCTCGTTGTTGCGGGGCGGGCGCGCCTTGCCCAGGATCCAGTCGCCGGTGCGCAGCCGGAACTGCTTGATGAGTCCGGCGGAGACGATCACCTTGCGGGTGTCGTTCTTGAGGAGCGATTCCTGCAGAAAGCCGTACCCGTCGCTGCTGATCTCCAGGTAGCCCTGCACCAGGCGCAGGCCCTCCGACTCCGACAGGCGGTCGAGGATGGCGATGGCCAGTTCGTCCTTCTCCATCGTGCGGTAGTCCTCGAGCCCGGCCTCCTTCGCCATCAGGTGCAGCTCGGGCACGATCTTGCCCTGCAGGTCGCGGTAGTTCACGCGCTGCTGGTTGCTGCGCTGACGCCGGCTGCCACGCCTGCGCGATCCACCCCTGCCGCCGTCGTCGTCCGAACCGTCGTCGGCATCGTCGTCGGACGCCTCGCTCCCACCGTCGTCCCCGTCGTCGTCGCGACCACGGCCCTTGCGCTTGCCGCCCCGACCGCGACCGCCGCGCGCACCGGAACGACCGCCGGAACCGCTCGAACGGTCGTCGTCCCCGTCGTCGCCCGCATCGTCGTCTTCGTCCTGCTCGCGATCGTCGTCGCGGTCGTCGTCACGGTGTTCGCCGCGAGCGCTGCGCGCACCGCGCCGGCCGCCGGAGCCCGCGGCCTGGTCCGGGCCGGAGGTAGCGCCCCCGTCCGCGGCGCCTCCGTCCTGTCCCGCCTCGGCGCCGTCGGATCCGGTCGCGTCATCGCTCGAGGCGCCCGTGGCGGCGGCCGCCTCGTTCCCGTCTCCGCCCTCCGCGTCTGCCTTCTTGCGTCGGCGACGCGTGGTGGGAGCCTGCGCTTCCGCCGCTTCCGCCGCTTCCGCCGCGGCCGCCTCGACGTCGGCCTTGCGGGGGCGACCGCGACGCTTTTTGGGCGCTTCTTGGGTCGCGCCACCGTCGGGCGTGGGGACGCCTTCGGACGAGGCCTCGTCCTGCTTCTTCGCTCGTGGACTCATGCTGGCTCCTGGGGACGCCCGAGGCGTCGATGGTGGTACGTCGGCTTGGAATGCGGGTGGGAAGCGATCGACGCAAGCGCACGGGGGGCGCACCGGCACCTGACACGCCATCGCGGGACTGAGGCCCGTGGTCAGGTTGTGGTGGGGGCGCAGGCCGCGTATTGACGCATCGCGAACCGGCTGCTAGCGTCCAGTATACGCGCCGTGCGCGCGACCGTGCAAGGTCGCGCGGAACGGCCGCCAGGCGACGACGGGAACGAGTAGGCGCGGACGCCGGTCCGCAGCGAGCCGGGGTGGGTGCGAGCCCGGCGACCGGACCGCGCCGAAGATCCTCCCCGAGCCGCTCCCCGAACGCGGGTCCGCCCGCCAGTAGACGGAGCCGGGTAGCGCCCGACATCGCGCTCGGTCCTCGGCTTC
>JBBDSD010000258.1:0-5871 GCA_040905065.1 Trueperaceae bacterium
CTGCTGGTACAGCGTCTGCAGGATCATGTGGCCGGTCCGGTCGGCGGCGTAGCAAGCGCGTTCGACCGCGCTCTTGCCGTGATCGCGGGTGTGCCCGCCGAACTTGCGCTGCGCGATGCGGCCCTCGGGCGTGCGGCTGAACGGGAGCCCCATGTGCTCCAGTTCGTACACCGCTTCGATCACTTCGTGCGCGAAGGCGTCGGCCACGTCCTGGTCGGTCAGGTAGTCGCCGCCCTTGACGGTGTCGAAGGCATGCCATTCGGGGTGGTCCTCGCTGACGTTGCCCAGCGCCGCGCCGACCCCGCCCTGCGCCGCACCGGTGTGCGAGCGGGTGGGGTACAGCTTGCTGATGACGGCGACGGAGACGCCCGGGTTCTGGGCGGCGTAGCGGGCGGCCATCAGGCCGGCCCCGCCGGCGCCGACCACGATGACGTCGTACTTGTGTGCTCGTGCCACGTGGGCAGCCTCCTCAGTCCAGGGCCCGCACGGCGGAGCCCATCTCTTCGTAGCTGAACGCCCACAGCGTCATGGTGCCCAGCACGAAGATGATGCCGGCGACGGTGAACAGGGCGACCTTGGTCCAGAAACGGCGGCCTGGCCGCTGAACGTAGTCCTCGACCGAGTAGCGGAGTCCGTTCACGCCGTGCAGCATGGCGAACGCCAGCAGGAAGGTGTCGAAGATCTTGACGCCGGGCTGCGCCAGCCGTTGGGCGACGTAGTCGTAGTCGATAGTGGCGGCGTCGGTGGCGATGTTGTTGAACCACAGGTGCGCGAACACCAGGAAGACCAGCATCAGGCCGCTGATCCGCATGAACACCCACCAGACCAGCTCGCCGTTGGTCTTGTACGTCTGCTGGGCCTGCTTCAGGGTCTTGGGCGCGGTCGCCATCTCAGATCCCCGCCAGAATCTCGGGCACGATCTTGATCAGGACCGGCACGCCGACCACCGTAGTGGCGCCCAGCACGCCGTACCAGAGCGCGCGTTGGTAGTCGATGGCCCAGGTGGTGAAGTCCAGCAGAATGATGCGCAGGCCGTTGAAGGCGTGGTAGACCACGCCGGCGATCACCAGCAATAGACCGACCCGGAACGGCCACTGGTGGTAGAACGCCAGGAAGGCGTCGAACGGACCGTCGGGCCCGAACATCACCAGGCTGATGTCCAGCACGTGCAGTAGCAGGAACAGGGCGATGGCCACGCCCGACAGGCGGTGCAGGACGAACGCCCACTGCCCCTCTCTTCCTCGGTACATCGTCGACTTCCCTTCTCGCGACCGGAGGCGCTCCGGTGGCGTCCCGACGGGGTTTCGCAGCGTTCAGAGGTTATCACGGTCGCCGCGGGCGACACCGTGGCTCGCCGCCCCCTCCCGGGCCCCCGACGCACGGTCGCGTGGTCGGTCGCGTGGCGGCCGTGCGACCGAATCCCGACGCATCAGGTGTAGATTGGGGCGCGATGCTGCTCGCCTTCGATCTGGACAACACGGTACTGACCGCGACGGGCGACTTGCCGGACCGGATCCGGACCGCGATCGCCACCGCCCGCGACGCCGGTTGGCGGCTGGCGGTCCTCACCGGACGCCCGCTTCCCAGCGCCCGTCCGCACGTCGAGGCGTTGGGGCTGCTGCCCGGGCCGTACGCGGTGAACCACGGGGCGCAGGTGTTCGGTCCCGACGGCGCCGTGCTGCGCCACCGCCGCTTGCACGGTGCCTGCCTGCAGGCGCTGCTCTCGTCGCCGCTGCGGCCGGACGGCGTGCAGTACCGATGCGTGGTGGGCGACCGCCTGCTGGTCGAGGATCCCCATGACCCGTGCTGGAGCTGGGCGCGCACCGTGCACCGCCGGGTCGAACGGATCGACGTCGCCGCGATCGACATCGCCGACAAGGTCGTCTACGCCCCCAGCGCCGACGCGCCCGGCATGCTTCGGCGCCTGCACGACGCCTGGCCGCTGACCAGCTACCACTGGGACGACGGCCTGGTCGAGGTCACCGCCGACGACGCCGACAAGGGCTCGGCGCTGGCCCGCATCGCGGCCGCGATGGGGGTGCCGCAGGACCGAACGGTGGCATTCGGCGACGGCGTCAACGACGTGTCCATGCTGGCGTGGGCGGGGCACGGCGTGGCGGTCGGCCCCGATCCGGCGCCGGACCTGCTGGCGGTCGCCCAGGAGCGGATCGACGCGCCCGAGCGGGGCGGCGTCGCCGACTGGCTGCACGCGCGCCTCGCCTGACGGGCACGCGCTGGTGGACGGACCCCGCCCCCCCATGACGCGCCGGACCGGCCGCGGACGCGCGGCCGGCCACCGCTTCCTGGGCCGCTCCCGCCTCTGGGAGGCGGTGGTGCTGATCGTGGCCCTGATCGTGGCCGGCCCGATCTTGGTGGTGGTCGGCAGCGTGTTCACGCCCACGCCGGAGGTATGGGACCACCTGGCGTCGACGGTGCTGCCCGACTACGTGCGCAATTCGCTGTGGCTGCTGCTGGGCGTCGGGACCTGCACCTTGGTGATTGGCGTCGGCACCGCCTGGCTGGTGACGATGACGACTTTCCCGGGACGGCGGGTGGTCGAGTGGGCGCTGCTGCTGCCGTTGGCGATCCCGGCCTACATCCTGGCGTACGCCTACACCGACGTGCTGCAGTTCGCCGGCCCGGTGCAGACGGCCCTGCGCGAAACGTTCGGCTGGGGGCCGCGCGACTACTGGTTCCCGGCGGTGCGCTCGCTACCGGGGGCGATCGCGATGCTGACGCTGGCGTTGTACCCGTACGTGTACCTGCTGTCGCGCACGGCGTTCCTGGAGCAGTCGGCGTCGATCTTGGAGGCCAGCCGGAGCCTGGGGCGCAACGCCTGGAAGAGCTTCTTCTTAGTGTCGCTGCCGCTGGCGCGCCCAGCGATCGCGGCCGGCTCGGCGTTGGCGCTGATGGAGACCCTGGCCGACTTCGGTACGGTCGAGTACTTCGGCGTGGTGACGTTCACGACCGGCATCTTCCGCACCTGGTTCGGTCTGGGCGAGCCGGAGGCGGCGGCGCAGCTGGCGGCGCTGCTGATGACGTTCGTGCTGGTCCTGATCGTCCTGGAGCGCAGCCTGGGCCGCCGGCCGGACGCCCAGCCGATCACCAGCCGCCTCAAGCCGTTGGCGCGCTTCCGTTTGCGGGGCGTGCGCGCGGTCGCGGCGACGGTGGCGACCCCGCTGCCGCTCGCCCGGGGCTTCCTGGTGCCGGCCGGCATCCTGACGGAGATGGCGCTGGGCCGGACGCAACGGCTGGACCCGAACTTCCCGACCTACCTGGGCAACACCCTGACGGTGGCGTTGGTGACGGCGGCGGTGACGCTGGCGGCGGCGGTGCTGCTGGCGTACGGTCGTCGCCTGCGGCCCAGCCGTTGGGTGCGGGTGGGTGCGCGGGTGGCGGCGATGGGGTACGCGGTGCCCGGTTCGGTGATCGCGGTGGGCGTGCTGATGCAGCTGGGGTGGCTGGACGCTCGCATCGACGCCTGGACGGAGGCGACGTTCGGGGTGGGGACCGGCCTGTTGCTGTCGGGGACGATGGCGGGACTGGTGTTCGCCTACGTGGTGCGGTTCCAGGCGGTGGCGTACGGCGGGATCGAGGCCAGCTTGGCCAAGATCACCTCCAACATGGACGACGCTTCGCGCAGCCTGGGCCTGCGAGGCTTGGCGACGCTGCTGAGGGTGCACCTGCCGTTGTTGCGCGGCAGCCTGCTGACGGCCACGCTGCTGGTGCTGGTCGACGTCGTGAAGGAGCTGCCCGCGACGCTGATCGTGCGTCCGTTCGGGTTCGACACCTTGGCGGTGCGGGTGTACCGCCTGGCGTCGGACGAGCGCCTGGTCGAGGCCGCGCCGGGCGCGCTGGCGATCGGGCTGGTGGGGCTGGTGCCGGTGATCGTGCTCAGCGTCGGCATCGCGCGCAGCCGAGGGGCGACGACCGAGCGGTGAGCGGCCGCACGGTCGCGCCGGTCACGGTCGGGAGGTCGGCGGGGGGCGTACCGTCGGCTACCATGACGACGGAGGTCCGCGTGCGCGACGCCGCCCATCTGCCCCATCCGGCCGATCCCGAGTTCGACGAGATCGGCGACGCCACCCTGACGGCCCTGCTGACCGAGTTGATCACGCAGCTGGGCGAGGACGTCGGTCGCGAGGGGATGCGCCGCACCCCGCACCGGGTCGAGCGGTCGCTGCGGTTCCTGACCAGCGGCTACCAGACCACCGTACCCGAGGTGATCGGCGACGCCCTGTTCCAGGCGGAGGGCTCGGAGATGGTGGTGGTCAAGGACATCGAGTTCTACTCGCTCTGCGAGCACCACATGCTGCCGTTCTTCGGTCGCGCCCACGTGGCGTACGTGCCGAACCAGACGATCTTGGGCCTGTCGAAGTTCGCGCGGGTGATCGACGTGTTCGCTCGCCGCATGCAGGTGCAGGAGCGGATGACCTCGCAGATCGCCGACGCCTTGGTCGAGGTACTGCAGCCGCAGGGTCTGGCGGTCGTGACCGAGGCCAGCCACCTGTGCATGATGATGCGCGGGGTCGAGAAGCAGGGGTCGACCACGCGCATCAGCGCCATGCGGGGCATCTTCCGGGACGACGGGCGCACGCGGCAGGAGTTCCTCGAAGCGATCCGTTGACGCCCGGATAATCCATAGTAATCAACTCGGGTATTGACAGCGGCCAGGTCGAGGGATAGGCTTCCACCGGATACCTGATCCCGCGACTCGGAAATACCCTCGACCGGGTCGTGCACGGCGTTCCCGCCGTGACGAAAGGAGTCCACCATGACTCATCGGCCTACGCCGATCCGCCCGTTCGCCCCCGTGGCGATCCTCGCTCTTCTCGCCTCGCTCGCCCTCGGTGCGCTGTCGTTCGGCGTCGCCCAGGACGAGGTGAACCTCTACTCGGCCCGTCACTACGACACCGACGACCAGCTCTACGCCCTGTTCGAAGAGCGCACCGGCATCACCGTGAACGTGCTCGAAGGCAACTCGGACGAACTGATCCAGCGCATGACCAGCGAAGGTGCGAACAGTCCCGCCGACGTGTTCATCACCGTCGACGCCGGTCGCCTCTGGCGCGCCGAAGAGGCCGGCCTGCTGGCCTCCACCCACTCGGACGTGCTCGACGAACGCATCCCCGAGAACCTGAGCCACCCGAATGGCCTCTGGTTCGGCTTCTCGCAACGGGTGCGCGGCATCGTCTACTCCGTGGACGCCGTCGACCCTTCGGAGCTGTCCACCTACGAGGCGTTGGCCGATGACGCGTGGGAAGGCCGCATCTGCATCCGTAGCAGCAGCAACGTCTACAACCAGTCGCTGCTGGCGTCGCTGATCGCCACGAACGGCGCGGACGAGGCGGAAGCCTGGGCCGCCGGCATCGTCGACAACATGGCGCGCTCCCCGCAGGGCGGCGACACCGACCAGATCCGCGGCGTGGCCGCCGGCGAGTGCGACGTCGCCGTCGCCAACCACTACTACCTGGCGCGCCTGATCACCAGCAATGACGCGAACGATCGCGCCGTCGCCGAGCAGGTCGGCTACTTCTTCCCCAACCAGGACGGACGCGGCACGCACGTCAACGTCAGCGGGGCCGGCGTGGTCGCGACCGCACCGAACCCGGACGCCGCCGTGCGCTTCCTGGAGTTCCTCGCCAGCGACGAGGCACAGGAGATCTTCGCCGGCGCCAACAACGAGTACCCGGCGGTCGAGGGCGTTGCCGTCTCCGAGGTCACCCAGGGCTTCGGCGAATACCGGACCGACGCGCTGAACGTCGCCACCTACGGCGAGAACAACCCCGAAGCGGTCCGCGTCTTCGACCGCGTCGGCTGGCGCTGAGCCACGATCGCTGACGACGATCGCTAGCGACGATCGCTCCTCGC
>JBBDSD010000259.1:0-5860 GCA_040905065.1 Trueperaceae bacterium
AGTCACGCCATGGCGTTCGCGGCCGAACGGTCGCGACGCGACGGCGTGGTGGTCGGGATGCGCCGTGCCTGACGCGGGTGCGGTGCCGGACGGAGCGGCGCCGGCGTCGCGTCAGTCGTCCTGCAGGCGCCGGTACCCACCCCGGAAGTAGGCCAGCGGCGCTCCGTCCGCGGTGCGGGCCGCCTCGACCTGCGCGACGAACAGGGTGTGGTCGCCGGTGATCACGCGCTGCACGATGCGGCACGACAGCCAGCCGATGGCGCCGGCCAAGACCGGCGCGTCGGCCAGGCGCTCCCAGCCGGGATCGCCGTCGCCGTCCCTGCGTGCGAAGCGGTTCGACAACGGGGCCTGCGTATCGGACAGGATCGAGACGCCGTAGCGCTCGCTTCGATGCAGGCCGTCGTGCGCGTCCGCCGAGCGGTCGATCGCGACGCCCACCAGCGGCGGACGGAGCGACAGCGACAAGAACGCGTTGACGGTGATCCCCTTCGGCCCGTCCGCGCCGTCGGTGGCGACCACGGTGATGCCGGTCGCGAAGCGGCCCAGCACGTCCTTGAAGATCGCGTCGTCGATCACGACGCCGCGTTCCGGTTCGGCGTGCGCGGGTTCGGCCTGCGCACGTTCGGCGTGTGGCGGTTCGGGGGCGTCGGTGCAGGAGCCGAAGGTCGCATCGGGGCCAAGGTACCCGCTACGAGCCGGGGCGCGTGTGGCCTGGACCGCTCCCGGCGGCCCGCCCATCCGTTTGGCGCGGGGTACGCTTGCGGCCATGGATTCGCACGCCGTTCCTCCCCTGGCGCGGCTGTGGCGCTACGCCGGTCGCTACCGTCCCCGCATTCTTCTCGCCGCCGCCTTCAGCGTGGCGAACAAGATCTTCGATCTGGCCCCGCCGTTCCTGATCGGCGTCGCCGTCGACAGCGTGGTCGCGGGGGACGGGTCGTTCCTCGGCCGCTGGTCAGGACTGGACGCGACCGGACAGCTGTGGTTGCTGGCCGCGACGACCTTCGCCGTCTGGGGGCTCGAGTCGATCACCGAGTACCTGTTCCAGGTGCAGTGGCGGAACCTGGCGCAGACGCTGGAGCACGACCTTCGGGTCGAGGCGTACGACCACGTGCAACGGCTCGACATGGCCTACTTCGAGGAACGGTCGTCGGGCCAACTGATGAGCGTCCTGAACGACGACGTCAACCAGTTGGAGCGGTTCCTGGACGTGGGCGCGAACGAGGTGCTGCAGCTGGTGACTACGGTGGCCGCGCTGGGCGTGTTCTTCTTCGTCACCGCGCCGGGCGTCGCCTGGCTGGCGTTCCTGCCGATCCCGGCGATCCTGTACGGCTCGCTGCGCTTCCAAACGCTGATGGCGCCGCGCTACACGCGCGTCCGCGAGGAAGTCGGGCACATCAACGCCGACCTGGCCAACAACCTGGGCGGGATCGCCACCATCAAGAGCTTCACCGCCGAGGATCGCGAGGCCGACCGCATCTCCGCCGCCAGCCGCAAGTACCTGGACGCGAACCGGCACGCGATCCGGCTCAGTTCGGCGTTCGTGCCGCTCATCCGCATGGCGATCGTGCTGGGTTTCATGGCCACGCTGGTGTGGGGCGGCCAGATGGCGTTGGCCGGCACCATCTCGGTCGGGATCTACAGCACGCTGGTGTTCATGACGCAGCGTCTTCTCTGGCCGCTGACGCAGCTGGGCCAGACGTTCGACCTGTACCAGCGCGCGATGGCGTCCACGCGCCGGATCTTCGCGCTGCTGGACACCGAGGCGCAGATGCGCGACGGTCCGGTCGCCCTGCCGCCCGAAGGGCCGCGGGGCGAGCTGCGCCTGCACGGCGTGCGCTTCGCCTACCCCGGTTCCGGTCCGGTGCTGAAGGACCTGGACCTGACGTTCGCCGCCGGCCGGACCACCGCCATCGTCGGATCGACCGGGGCCGGCAAGTCGACGTAGGTGAAGCTGCTGCTGCGCTTCCACGATCCCAGCGACGGGCGCGTCACGCTGGACGGGCACGATCTGCGGGAGCTGGACCGGGCCCAACTGCGCCGGCAGATCGGGCTGGTGAGCCAGGACGTGTACCTGTTCCACGGCACCGTGCGCGACAACCTGCGGATCGGCCGAGAGGAGGCCAGCAATGAGCAGATGCGCGCGGCCGCCGCTGCGGCCGAGGCGCTCGAGTTCGTCGAGGCGCTCCCGCACGGGTTCGACACCGTCGTCGGCGAGCGTGGCCAGAAGCTCTCGGGCGGGCAGCGTCAGCGACTGTCGATCGCGCGGGTGCTGCTCAAGGATCCGGGCATCGTGATCCTGGACGAGGCGATCAGCGCCGTGGACAACGAGACCGAGGCGGCGATCCAGCGCTCCCTGGACCGCATCACGGCGGGACGGACCACCATCGTCATCGCGCACCGACTGTCCACCATCCGCAACGCCGACGTGATCCACGTCCTGGAGCACGGGCGACGGATCGAGTCCGGCCGCCACGAAGAGCTGATCGAGCGGGGCGGCGTCTACGCCGGCTTGTGGCGCGTGCAGACCGGGACCCGCGAGCCGGCGTCGCTGCGCGCCTCCTGACGGAACGCCGCGACGTGGGCTGCGGGGCCGTATCGTGTCGCCCATGTCCGATCCCACCTCGCCCCACCACCAAGACGACGGGTCGCCGCTGGCGCCCCTCGCCGATCCTATCGACCCGCGCGCCTTCTTCGACGCCGACCTGCGCGCCGGCACCGTGATCGCCGTCGATCCGTTCCCCGAAGCCCGCACGCCCGCTTGGCGCCTGCGCGTCGACTTCGGGCCGTTGGGCGTCCGTGCTTCCAGCGCTCGCCTGACCGATCTGTACGCCGCGCGGGACCTGCTGGGTCGGCAGGTGGTCGCGTTGGTGAACGTGCCGCCCCTGCAGATCGGTCCGTTCCGGTCGGCGTGCCTGGTGACCGGGTTCGACACGCCGGACGGCGTGGTCGTGACCACCGTGGAGCGGCCGGTGCCCAACGGGGCCCGCCTGCACTGAGCGGCCCGCCGTGGTGACGACGGCACCTGCCGGGACCGGACGCGGACGTACCGTGACCTCGGTCCTCGGCCCCTGTCGTCGCGAACCCGGGAGGAATCCAGGTCCATGCCGACCGTTCACTTGCTTGGCACCGGCTCGGTGTCCAGCGATCCGCACCGAACCACCACCATGCTGGCGCTCGACAACGGATTCACCCCGCTGTGGATCGACTGCGGCGCCGATGCGCTCCCCCGCCTCGAGGCGGTGGGGCTGGACCCGCTCCGTTTGGGCGCCCTGATCGTCACGCACGAGCACGCCGACCACGTCTCCGGCTTTCCCCTGCTGCTGGAGCGGCTCTGGTTGCTGGGGCGCCGCGAGCCGTTGCCGGTCTACGGCATCGCGCCCGCGCTAGCGCAGGTCCACCGCACGCACGACGCCTTCGACGTGAGCGGGTGGGACGGATACCCCGGCTGGACCCCGCACGAGATTCCGTACGCCCTCCAAGCACCGGTGGGACACCAGGACGGCTGGCGCATCACGGCCAGCCCCGGACGCCACGCGGTTCCCGTCGTCGGCCTGCGCTTCCGTGATCTGACCAGCGGCCGGGACTGCACCTACAGCAGCGACACCGCGCCGACGGCCGCCATCACCGACCTCGCACGGGACAGCGACCTCCTGGTGCACGAGGCGACGGGTGCCGGACCGTGCCACGCCAGCGCCGTGCAGGCGGCCCGGATCGCACGCGCGAGCGATCCCACCCTCCACATCGAAGCGGGCGAGGAGCTGGCCGGCTACGCGTTCTGACCGTCGCCAGTCTGACCGCCTCCGGACTGACCGCCTCCGGACTGACCGCCTCCGATCGGCGCGGCCGGCTCGCGCCGGCGGACCGCACCGCCACCCGAAACGCGCTGCTCGACCGTCGGATCGCCCATGTAGGTGACGTGCCCGTAGCCGGCGATGCTCGCTTCCAGCCGCTCGCGGACCTGCAGACGCACGTCGCCGTGGCCGCTGATGCGCACGTCGGCCCGTGCGCACGCCAAGCCGTACGCGTCCAGGTCGGCCGAGCCGGACACGCCGATGCGAAGGTCGTCGGCGCGGCCGGCGACACGCAGTTCGCCGCGACCGGCGACGTCGATCGCCAGCCGACCGACCTGCAGGTCGGCGAGGTCGCCGTCCGCCAGGCCGGCGGCGCGGCGGGGGAGCTGTTAGGTCCGCAGCCCGCGCACGTCCAACCGTCCCCGGCCCGCTACCTCGATTCGGTGCGGGTCGGGCAGCGTCACCGTGAACCGCAACGGCCGATTCCCGAGCATGGCGAGCCCGCTGGCGATCCGCTCCCCCCAGTCGCGGCCAAGGGTGAGTTCCAGGCGCTCCTGGCGCGTCTCCGCCCACGCCCTCTCGACCAGTTCGGTGTCGCCGTCTACGGTGACGGACGGTGCGTCGCCTTGGCGCACGATCAGGTCGCCGTACACCTGCAGCGCGACGGTACCGGCCGGTCCGATCTCGAACGTCCTGCTCGCTTCTCGCATGAGGCCTCCTCCTGAGGGGTCGTGGCCTCAGCCTACGCCTGTGCGGCGCGTCCTGGCTCGTCCGTTCGTACCGGGCGCTCCCGTGGTGCCCTCGCGAGAGAAGCGACGCGCCTAGCGCGGCGACGGCGTGACCCAGTCGCCGTGGCTCGGCGTGCCTCGCGGCAAGGCGGCCAGATCGACGGTCGGATCGATCAACGGACGTGCGGGGCGCCCGTTCAGCGACACCTCGCCGACGGCCCGGATCTCGACTGCGCCGGCTCCCGCCCGTTCGAAACGGTCGGCCAGGTGGTGCGCGAACGCCAGCGTCAGGTAGGGACGGGCCGCGACGCCGCCCCGCTGGAACGAGGCGAGGCGCTCGCCGAAGTCGTGCGCGTAGACCGACGATCCGTCGGCCGAGCGGATCAGGAACCGCACCGTGCCCTGCTTCGAGCGCAGCTTCATCCGCCACGAGAAGCGGTGTCCGGCCTCGTTCCAGGCCACGTCGCCCGGGAGCACGTGGTGGCGCAGCGGGACCGCCGCTTGGAACAGGCTCCACGCCGCCACGAAGGTCAGGACCGCCGCCCGGCCGCGCCGTCCACGCCCGCCGTCGTCCGAGAGGGAGACCGCCGCTGCGGCCGCGATCGGCGGCCGGTCGGCGTGGCGTCCCCGGATCCACGGCGTCCCCGCGAACAGCGCCACCGCGACGCCGGTGACGACCATTGGCACCAGGTCCCAGGTGGGATCCGCCAGCTGTGCCGTGGCAGCACCGACGACGAAGGCCACGGCGTGGAACAGAGGTGCGGCGCGGGCCCGTTCCCAGGCGCGCTGCGGCCAGTCGGGCGGGAAGAACAGCGTGTTGGCCGCGATCATCAGGAACGGAAACATGCCGATCGAGAACAGCTGCGCGTTGAGGAGGTGGAAGCCCGTCAGCAGCACGAACGCCGGCAGGCGGGTGCGCGGATGGAGCAGCGCGAACGGGGCCGCCAGGTCCAGCGCCAACCCGCCGTAGGCGAAGAGCGGACCCGCTGCGGGGGCCGCCAGCCAGGCCGAGGGGCCGGCGTCGCCGGCACGCGCTGCCAACCAGTCGCCGATCGGGCGTCCCTGCAGCCAGTCGACGTTCAGCTTGGCGATCCCGCCGAACACGTACGGCACCCCGATCTGGACACGCAGCAGCCACAGCGCCCAGCGGGGCGCGGTTCCGGGTGGCGCCCGGTCGTCGGATGGCGGCCCGGATCCGCTCAGCGCCGCGGCGCCGTGCGTGGGCACCACGGTCAATAGGGCAGCCAGCAGCAGCACCAGGTAGAAGTGGTTCAAGTAGCGCGTGGCGTCCAGCAGGAACAGGTAGCCGAAGGCGACGGCGACGGCGACGGGGGGGGGGGG
>JBBDSD010000260.1:0-5859 GCA_040905065.1 Trueperaceae bacterium
GGTTCGCATCGGTGGTCGCCGGCGTGTGGTGGCTCGCGGTCGCGGGCGAACGTGCGGCGCGCCGCTTCGGCGCCGGGCTTCGCGCCAGCGACCTGGTGGACGCTCTGCCCGGCGTGGCGGCCCGCCTTCGCTCCGTCGCCGGAACGGGGCGGCCGGCGCGCGAAACGTCGTGGTAGCCTCCGCGAATGCCGTTGACCGCCACCGTGTCCGCCAGCAGCGCCAACCTGGGTCCCGGGTTCGATTGCCTGGGGCTCGCGATCGATCTGGATCTGGTGGTGCATGCACGCCCGGCCGATCGCGACCGGTACGACTACCGGGGCGACGGCGCGGTCGATGCCGGGCCCGACAATCCGGTCCACCGCGGCTTCCGCGCAGCGTTCGCAGCGCTGGGCCGGCCGGCGCCGCCGGTGCACCTGGAGGCCGAGAATCCGATCCCGCTGGCGCGCGGGTTGGGGTCGTCGTCGGCGGCGCTGGTGGCGGGCGCGATGCTGGGCGACGCCGCCGCCGGGGGCGGACTGGGCTTGGACGGCGCGTTCCAGCTCACCGCCGACCTGGAGGGCCACCCGGACAACGTCGCCCCGGCACTGTTCGGGGGTCTGGCCGTCTGCGCGCGCGACGACGCGCGTTGGATGGCGCGCATCCTGCCGTGGCCGCCGTCGTGGCGGTTGCTGTACGGCGTGCCGGCGTTCGAGCTGAAGACCGAAGAGGCACGAGCCCTGCTGCCCGACCGCATCGACCGGTCGGAGGCGGTGCTCACGGCCGGACGGGTGTCGTTCTGGCCCCTGGCGGTCCTGCGCGACGATCCGGATCTGCTGCGCTTCGCCTCGCGCGACGTCACGCACGAGCCGTACCGGCATCCGCTCCTGCCGGGCTTCGCCGAAGCGCAGGCCGACCTGCGCGCGGCCGGGGCCTACGCCGCCTACCTGTCCGGCGCCGGCCCGACGTTGGGCGTGGTGTGCGCCGCCTCGGACGTATCCGCCTGCAGCGAGCGGCTGCTGGCGTACGCCGGACCGAACGGGCGGGTGCTGGAGCCGTCGATCGGTCGCGGCGCGCGCGTCAGCGGCGCGTGGGCGCCCGTAGCCGCACGATCTTGAACCCCGCTTCGCGGTGGACCACGCACACGCGTTCCGGTCCCTCGTGCCGGCGTTCGTACGGAAGCGCCTCGTTGGCGACGATCCACGCCTCGCCGCCCGGAGCCAGCCGCCGTGCCGCCACCTGCACGAACGCCTGACCCAACCCCACGCGCACGCCGCTCCCCAGGTGGAACGGCGGGTTGAGCAGCACCGCCTCGAAGCGGGCGTCCGCCGTCAGCGCGTCGTCCAGGTCGCCGTGCAGCACCGTCGCCGCCTCGCCGCCCGGCAGTTCCGCCAGGGTGCGGCGGCAGCTGCGCACCGCCGCGAGATCGTCGTCGGTCGCGGTCACGATCGCGCCGCGGCGCGTGGCCCACGCCGTCAGCGGTCCCCAGCCGCACCCCAGGTCCAGGAGCGCACGGCCGGCCGCCACGAGTTCGGCTGCTTCGTCGTCCGAGCGCGCCTCCAGCGTCCGCAGCAACGTCGCCGTGCCGGGATCCAGTTTGCCCGCCGCGTAGCAGCCCGCCACCGCCCAGGCGGGACCGCCCGGGTCCCCCTCGAAGCCCGTCCAGACCGCCCGGTCCAGCTCATGGGCGGTCGGCGGACGCGGCCCGGTCAGTCGCGCCAGGCGCCACCCTTTCGACCTGGCCGTGACCCGCACCTCGTCGAACCAGCGCTCGGCCGATCGCTCGTACCGCTTCGCGCCGCGGTCCTTCTCGAGCAGGACCCACGCCGTTCCGTCCGGACGCAGCGCGTACGAGGCAGCGGCCAGTTCCGCCAGCACCCGTGCGCTGCCTCGCTCGGCGGGCGGAGCCAACGCCACCACGTCCGCCGACGCCGGCGGCGCGTCCCACGGCAGGCCGGCCTCGACCGTGGCGCGATCCTCCGACCACCCCTCCGGCGGGTTCGAGCGAAGGTCGTGCCGAAGCGCCGCCAGGCCGGCGGCGGAGGGCTCCAGCACCCGGACGCGCTCGGCCCGCGCGGCGGCCCGTGCGGGGAGCCCCAGCAGGCCCGCGGCGTCCAGCAGGTCGCCTCGCGCCTCCGCCGCGGCGTTGGTCAGCAGCGACCAGCCGGGGGGAGGGGTGGGATGGCCGCGGCAGGAGGGCGTGAGGGTGACGGACACGGCCGAATCGTACCCGCCAGGAGGGCACGGACCGGCGTGGTAGCGTCGCGCCCGTGCGGTGGATCTTGGGGGTGGACACCTCGTGCGACGACACCGGCGTCGGCCTGATCGACGCCGACGACGGGAGCGTGCGCGCCAACGTGGTGGCGTCGCAGACGGACGTGCACGCCGCCTTCGGGGGCGTGGTCCCCGAGCGCGCCAGTCGCGAGCACCTCGAACGCATCGACCACGTCCTGGAACGAGCGCTGACGGAGGCAGGCGGAGGACTGGACGACGTCGTCGGCGTGGCCGCCACCCGCGGGCCGGGCTTGGTCGGCGCGCTGCTGGTCGGGCTCTGCTGGGCGAAGGGGCTGGCGTTCGCGCGCGGCGTACCGTTCGCTGCGGTCCACCACCTGGACGGGCACGTCGCCTCGGCGGGGGCCGACGTGCACGAACCCAGCCTGTGCCTGATCGCCTCCGGCGGTCACACGCTGCTCTTGCAGCTTCGGCCCGACGCACCGCCGCGCTGGCTGGGCGCCAGTCGCGACGACGCCGCCGGCGAGGCGTTCGACAAGGTGGCGCGCATGCTGGGCCTCCCCTTCCCCGGCGGGCCCGCCCTGGCGCGCCTGGCGGGCGAGGGCGATCCGGACGCGCACCCGTTCACGCCGCCGCTTCGCAGGCAGTCCGGCTACGACTTCTCGTTCAGCGGCCTGAAGACGGCGGTAGCGACGCTCTTGGAGCGCGACCCGACCACAGCGCCGGCCGACGTGGCGGCGTCGTTCGAGCGGACCGTGGTCGATGCGCTGGTCGGGACGCTGACGCGGGCGGCCGCGGATCACGGGATCGACCGGGTGATCGTGGCCGGCGGCGTGGCGGCGAACGAACGCCTGCGCGCAGCGCTACGGTCCAGCGGACTCCGCGTGACGGTACCCCCCTTGGACCTGGCGACCGACAACGGCGCCATGATCGCCATGGCGGCGCGGCGACGCCTGTCCGACCCGCACGCGACCTCCGACTGGTCGGTCGACGCGGCGCCCTACCTGCCGCTGGTCGCGCGCGACATCGCTTCCACGTAGGTCCGCGCGTAGGCGCGGACCACGTCCTCTTCCGCGAACGCCACCACCGCCCGTTCGCGCGCGGCGGTCGCCATGCGTGCGCGCAGCTCCGCGTCGCTCAGCAGCTCCCGAGCGGCGGCGGTCATGCCGCCAACGTCGCCGACCGGCAGCACGCGCCCGGTGACGCGGTCCAGGACCACCTCCGGCAGACCCCCAGCGTCGCTGGCGACCACCGGGACGCCGCTGGCCATCGCCTCCAACGCGACCAGGCCGAACGCCTCCTGCTCGCTGGGAAGCAGGAACAGATCGGCGGTGCGCATCAACGCCTCGATGCGAGGGAAGGCGCCCACGAACGACGTAGCGTCGTGCACGCCCAACGTCCGGGCCAGATCGGCGGCCTTGTGCTGCTCTGGTCCGTCGCCGACCATCGCCAAGCGCACGGGGTGCGTGTCGCGCAACGCCGCGAAGATCCGGACCACGTCGCAGGTGCGCTTCACCGGACGGAAGTTCGACACGTGCAGCAGCAGCGCCTCGTCGTCCCGCGCGAAGCGGCGCCGGAGATCCGGATCGGGACCGGGCCGGAACCGTTGGACGTCCACGGCGTTGGGGATGACGGCGACCTCGCGATCGACGCCCAACTCGGTCAGCGTATGGTCGCGTAGGTGCCGACTGACGGCGGTCACCGCGTCGGAGGCGTTCACGGCGTGCCGCGTCGCGCGCAGGTAGGCGCGATCGATGCCGATCAGGGTCACGTCGGTGCCGTGCAGGGTGGTGACGACCGCCGGCGCGGGCCCCTCCACCATCTCGCGAGCCAGCACCGCGGCGGTCGCGTGCGGTACCGCGTAGTGCGCGTGCACCACGTCCACGCCGTACGTCTCGATCACTTCGGCCAGCTTGCTGGCTTGCGCCAAGGTCGTGAGCGGCGCGTCGAAGAGCGGGTACGCCATCGTCTCGACCTGGTGCACCCAGACGTTCGCGTCGCAGCGATCGTTCAGGCGGAACGGCACGCGGTTGGCGACGAAGTGCACGGCGTGTCCGGCCTGCGCGAAGCGCAAGCCCAACTCGGTGGCGACCACCCCGCTTCCGCCCGCCCCGCCGTGCAGCAGCACGGCGATCGTCATCGGCGACGGAAACAGCGGCGAGCCGTCCTCGCGAACGATGCCGGTCACGATGCCGCCACCCGAAGCGACCGCCGCACCCGCGCCGAGCGCGCGCTCAACGGACCCGGCCCCAGAGGCCGGCCAGGTACATCTCTTGCGTCACGACGCCCAGCACCTCGTCCACGTCGCGGACCACCACCACCAGCGGCTCGTGCGCCAGCACCCGCCGGAGGTCGGTGACGGCCACCCGCCCGTCGACCTTGACGAGGTCCTCCCAGGAGGTGATCCGCTCGCGCCGCACGCCGGCCACGCCGACCGGCATCCCCTCCTCTTCGACGATGACGATCCGATTGTCGATCAGGGTGTGCAGCCCGCGAGCGGCGTCGACCTGCGGCACCGCCTGCGCCACGCGCGCCGCGTCGGGCGGAGCGACCAGGCCGAACGAGAGCAGCGTGGGGCTGGGCAGGCGCAGCGCGCTGCGCGCGTAGCGGAGCGTCGTCACGAACGACAGCACGAACGCTGCGCCCTCGGCCAGTCCGGCGGCGTCGACACCGCCGAAGCCGAGCCGGCCTTCCCCGCCGAGCACCAGGTGCACGCCCCACGAGACCAGGACCGAGATCAGCACCGAGGCGCTGGCGGCGACGGCGGAGGTGATGCGGAGGGTGGAGGGACGTCTCATGCGGTGGGCGGCTCCTTCGGCCGAAGATCGGCCAGTTCCAACGTCGCGGGGAGTTGCTCGGGACGATCGACGTCGGTGCCGAGCACCGGATCGTCGCTGAGGTAGGCGCGCACCTCGGTGCCGATCAGGCGCGACAGGTGCCGTTCCAGGAACGCCAGCGAGGCGCGTCCCGTCACCAGGCGGAGCAGCACGCCTGGACCCAGCTGCCAGGCCATCCACAACGGCGACTTGCGGTCGCGGGTCGCGAAGTCCACCCACGGCAGCAGGCGCCGCAGCGCCTCCGGGCGCACCAGCAGCAGGTTGCCGCCGGTCACGTCGCCGTCCGCCAGGCGGATCCAGGTGCGCTGCATCCCGGGGAACGTCGCCTCGCTCGCGGCGCGGCCGACCACCGGGTACACCAACGGCGCCAGCGGAGAGGCTACGCGCACGAATCGGTCGACGCTGCTGCCACGGAGCCACGGAATGTCGGCGGTGACGAACAGCAGCGCCTCGTCCGGTTGCCGTATGGCGTCGGCCGCGCCCGCGCCCAGCGCCATCGAGTCGACCATGCGCGGTCCGCCCGGGATCGCCAGGTCGACCTGCTTCCGCATGGCGGCGTCCAGCGCACCGACCCAGACCACGCGCGCCACGCAGTCGGCCTCCACCAGCGCGTCCAGCACGTAGGCACCGAGCGGTCGCCCTTTGAGCGGCACCAGCGCCTTCGCGGGCGCCCCGACGCGGGCGGCCAGGACGTCGGTGGCGTCGCCTCCGGCCAGCACCACCACCGTCACCTTCGGCGAGCTGGCGTGGCGGGCGTGCGGGGTGGGGGCAGCGGTCTCGGCGGTCACGTCGAGGCCCAGCATACCGCGGGGGG
>JBBDSD010000261.1:0-1004 GCA_040905065.1 Trueperaceae bacterium
CCGCACGGGTGGGGGGCGCATCGCGTGCGGTCGCGCCCGCGGTCGTGCTGGTCCGGCCCAAGGCGCCCGAGAACGTGGGCGCCGCCGCGCGGGCGATGAAGAACTTCGGACTCACGCGCCTGATCTTGGTCGCGCCCCGTTGCCGCATCGACCGTCGCGCCCACGCCCTGGCGTCGCACGCCGGCGACGTGCTGGACGCCGCACGGACGGTCGAAGCGCTGCCCGAAGCCCTGTCCGGGGTGGCGTGGGCGGTCGGGACCTCCGCCCGGGAGCGGGCCAGCGAAGCGGTGCGCGACCTGTCGGTGGACGACGCCCTGCTGCGCCTGCCCGACGAGGCGGGCGCGCTGGTGTTCGGACCCGAGGACCACGGCCTGGCCAACGAGGAGCTGGATCGCTGCCAAGCGGTCGTGCGCATCCCGACCGCCGCCTACGCCTCGATCAACCTGGCGCAAGCCGTGAACCTGCTGGCGTTCCGCTGGTTCACGCTGCGCCGCGTGGAGGAACGCCCCACTCCGCAGGCCGAGCGGGCCGACCGGGAGCAGATGGAGCGGATGTACGAGCAGCTCGCAGCGTTGTGGCACCGGATCGGCTACACCGATGTGCAGCGCGAGACCGCCACGTTGCGTCTCTACCGGGGGTTCCTCGACCGGGCCGACCTTACGCCCCGCGAACTGGCGGCGGTGCGCGGTCTCTGGGCGCAGACCGAATGGGCGCTGGACCGGGCGTTCGAAGGCCTGACGCTGGAGGGCCGAAAAGGCCCGAAGCCGTCGCGTTGACACCACCTGAGGCCGCCGGTATACTCCGATGCGCTGACCGGAGGGTTGGCTGAGCGGTCGAAAGCGGCGGTCTTGAAAACCGTTGTGGGGCTCGCCCCACCGGGGGTTCGAATCCCTCACCCTCCGCCACGAGCCCGCTGGGGCCTTCGATCCGGTCGGCGCAAGGGAAGCCAGGAGAGGTGGCCGAGCGGCTGAAGGCGCTCCCCTGCTAAGGGAGTATAGGGGCAA
>JBBDSD010000262.1:0-1002 GCA_040905065.1 Trueperaceae bacterium
CCAGATAGCCGGCGTCCTTGTTCGAGTCGCTGTAGCCGATCATCAACTGCTGGTGTTCGCCGCGCGCACGTACGTGGGCCCGATAGGGCGGGCAGGTCAGCAACTCCTCGAGGATCTGCGGGGCACGGACCAGGTCGTCGACCGTCTCGAACAATGGCACCACGTCCAGGCCGTCGTCGCACCCGGCGTCACGGGCCATCAGCAGCACCCCGAGGACGTCGGACACCTGCTCGGTCATCGAGATGATGTAGGTGTCGATCGCGGCCGCGCCCAGCCGTTCGTGGGCACGACGCACGACCCGGAACACCTCGAGCGTCTCGTTGGTCTCGTCGTCGAAGCCGAGTACGGCCGGTGTCAGCGGCCGCGGCGAGTCGAGTTCGCTTGTCAGCAGCGCGACCCGCTCTGCCTCGGCGAGCTGTTCGTAGGCGTCCTGCTCGCCGTAGTGGCGCAGTACCGCGGCGATCGCGCTCATGTGTCGTCGCGCGTGCTGGCGGATGTCGAGGGTCACCAGGTGGAATCCGAAGACCTCGGCCTGGATCTGCAGGGAACGCAGGCGACCGTCGGCGATCAGTTCGGCGCCGACCGAGCGCAGGCTCTCCCGCAGCAGCTGCAGGTCGGCCACCAGTTCGCCGGCGTGGGCGTAGCTGCGGGGATCGAACTCCGGATCCCGCCGCCACGGCCGCCCCGCGAGCCGTTCGGTGTGCAGCAGCACCTGGTAGACGAGCGCCAGGAACTGCCGGTGGGGCTGCGAGGGATAGCGTCGCTCGACGTCGGCCGCCTCGTTCGGCAGCAGGTCGCGCAGGGCGGCGAGGCGGGCCGCGAGCGCGTCGTTGGTGCCGCGACGGGCGCTGACCGACAGGTGCGCATGCAGGCGGTCGATGCTGCGCCGCAGCAGCTTGAGCGCCATCAACTGGTGCTCGCCCAGCGTCCGTTCGGTGACCTCCGGCGTCACGTTCGGGTTGCCGTCGCGGTCGCCGCCGATCCACGATCCGAGCCGCAGGA
>JBBDSD010000263.1:0-5810 GCA_040905065.1 Trueperaceae bacterium
GCCGGATGCCAGCACCAGGGCGCGTCCGCCGCTCCCGACCGGCAAGCCGCCCGGTCCGGCGTGGGGTTCGCCGTGCAGCAGGGCGCGCCGGTCGTCGACCTGCAGCCGCACCGTCACCTCCGGATCGGTCAGGTCCACGGTCGCACCGTCGTTCAGGGCGCTGCCGACGGCGCGCTCGACGTCGGTGGAACGGAAGCCGTGCCGTCCAGCACGACGACAGCGGACCGCGTAGCGGCGGCCGCGAACCCGCGTCGCGGCGTGCCGGACGCTCATCGCTACGATCGCGTCCAGATCAGGCGGGCAGGTGGCCTCGACGAACGAGAACGAGCCGACGCCGAAGACGCGCTGCAGCACCTCGCGCGTGGTGCGGCGCATCGCGGCCTCGGGCGAGGGGCCGGCGCCCGGCTCCACCTCCTCGCCGCTCGGGATCGCGACGCGTACCCGCAACCGGTTGTGCAACGTTCGCACCTCGGCCCGCAGTCCGGCGCGGTTGCAGGCGTCGCGAACGTTGCTGCGCAGCGTGCGCAGGAACACGCGGCGGGTGCGGGCCCCCTTCACCGTGACCTCGCCGGTAGGCCGAACCAGCAGGTCCAGCCGCCTGGGGGGCGCGTGGCGTGCGGGCTCGGTGGCTGCGTCGCGGTCGGTCACGCCGCCGATTCTGCCACGGGGCGGTTCAGGCTCCGGTCGTCCCTTGCACCGCTTCGACGAACTGGCGCTTCGGTTGCGCGCCCAGCACGCGCTTCGCGGCGTCGCCGCCAACGATCGTGTCGGGCACGCTGCTGATCCGAAAGCGTTGGGCGAGGACCGGGAACTCGTTCGCCTCGACCCCTTCGGCGATCACGTCGTCGTTGGCGAGCGCCAGTTCGAAGGCGGTCAACACCGCCTGCGGGCAGTAGGGACAACCGGGCGTGACGAACGTCTGCAGCAGGGTGGGCCGGTCCAGCGCGCCGACCTTGTCCTCCGGCAGATCGTTGGCGGCGACCAGGCGGATCGCTTCGAGCAGGGTGGTGAACTCGTAGCCGGACGGCAGGCCGGCGAAGCGCAGGTCGGTGCGGTGTTCGCCCTTGCGCCGGAACAGGATGGTGGGGGCTCGGTCGATGCCGGCCGCCTGCGCTTCGGCGTCGTCGTCCAGGGCGGCTTCGGTGACGGTGATCTTGTCGCTCAGGTCGGCCAGTTCGTGCAGGAGACCGAGGGTCTCCTCCTGGTGTCCGGTGGCGTCGTGGCCCGGCGCCACCGCCGTGCCGCCGGTGAGGACCTTGAGCTCCACCTCGTGGGCGAGATCGGCCAGCAAGGGGCGGACTTGGGCTCGGACGTCGTCGTTCAGGTACGCCATGGCGGGGAACCTCCTTCGTCGATTCACACTCTACCGTATACCCCGAGGGGGTATGTAGCCGAGGAGGCACGGACCGACGCCGAGCGTACGGCCCGGTGGTACGCTCCCGACGATGCGCGAAGGACGGTCCGACGATCAACTCCGCCCGATCCGCCTGACCCACGGCGTGAACCGCTGGGCGGAGGGGTCGGCCCTGGTCGAATGGGGCGACACGCGCGTGCAAGCCACCGTCACCGTCGAAGACAAGCTGCCCCCGCACCTTCGCGGCGGCAAGCACCGCGGCGGCTGGCTGACCGCCGAGTACGCCCTGCTTCCCCGCGCCACCGGCACGCGCCGCCCGCGCGAGCGTCTTCACGCCAGCGGGCGCACGGTGGAGATCCAGCGCCTGATCGGCCGGGCCCTGCGCACCGCCGTGGACCTGAACGCCGTCCCCAAGCGCACCATGACCGTCGACGTGGACGTGCTGCAGGCGGACGGCGGCACGCGCTGCGCCGGCATCGTGGCCGGCCACGCCGCGCTGCGCGAGTGGGCCGACCGCCAGATCCGCGCCGGCACCCTGTCGGAGTGGCCGCTGCGCTGCGACGTGACCGCCGTCAGCGTGGGCCTGCTGGACGGTCGCCCCCTGACCGACCTGGACTACCGCGAGGACGACGCCGCCGAGCTGGACCTCAACGTGGTCGCCAGCGCCGACGGACGCCTGATCGAGGTGCAGGGCGGCAGCGAGGGCGAACCGATCGACGCCGAGACGTACGTGACCCTCGTCGCGCGCGGGGTGCGCGGGGCCCAGGCCGTGATGCGTGCCGTCGAAAGCAGCCTGCCGTGAGCAAGGATCGCCCCACGACCGTGCGCCTAGTGCTGGCCAGCGGCAACCCCGGCAAGATCGAGGAGCTTCGCGACACGCTCGCGGGACGCCCGATCGAGGTCGTCGGCGCCGCCGACGTGGGCGTGACCGACTTCCCGCCCGAAGACGGCGCCAGCTACGAAGCGAACGCCCTGGTCAAGGCCGCCCACGTCGCCACCCACACCGGTCTGCCGGCTCTGGCCGACGACTCCGGCCTGGAGGTCGACGCTCTGCACGGCCAGCCCGGCCTGCACTCCGCCCGCTTCGGCGGGCCCGGCCTGACCGACCGCGAGCGCGTGGCGCACCTGCTCGCGAAGATGCGGCGCGTTCCGGCCGCGGAGCGGACCGCTCGCTTCGTGAGCGTGCTGGCGCTGGCCGTGCCCAGCGGCGAGGTCCGCACCTTCGAGGGCCGCTGCGAAGGCACCATCCGGACCGGTCCGGTCGGGGCCGGCGGGTTCGGCTACGATCCGGTGTTCCACAGCGCCGATCTCGATCGTACCTTCGGCGAGGTCGGGCCGGAGCAGAAGCGGCGCGTCAGTCACCGGGCCCGCGCCATGGCGGCGCTGCTGGCTTGGTTGGACGACCCTGAAGCGGCGTCGGTGCTGCAGCGTGCCGAACCGTTTCGCCGTACCGACCGGTAGCTGATCCGCGGTACGCCGCGACCTCGACGCTCATCGTTCTCCTCCTGTCGTCACGTACGGTGGGTGCGGCCCGGTTTAGCATGAACGGTGCGACAGCGCACGCCACCGCCGGCGAGCCCGCCGGGCCATCCGAGCGGCGACGCGACGGTCCACCCCAGACGGTCCACCCAGGAGGTTCCCGTGCAACGAGACCCCGTGCAACCAGACGACGTCCGAGCGCCGACCGAACGATCCACCGCCCTGCGGGGCGTCGCCAACCACGGCCGTGCCGCCCTGCTCGGCCTGGCCCTACTGATCGCGACGACCGTCGGGGCGACGTTCGCCCAGCAAGAGCTTTCCGAGCCGGCCCGCATCGCCTACCAGGAGGCCCGCGACGCCATGCAGCGCGCCATCGACGCGGACGTAGCGCCGTATCCGGACCAGCCGCTCTGGGCCGAAGCGATCCGCAAAGCCCGCGAGGCGGTCGACGCCGCGCCCAATGACCGCCGCACATTAGGGCTCCTGGCCGAGGTGTACAGCCGCAGCACCTTCCACGCCCGCGCCCTGAACGCCTGGCACGCCTACCTCACACGCGACTACTTGCTGGACGCCGTGCAGGCGCCGCTCTTCCTCGAGGTCAGCGAAGAGATGGCGTACGCCGCCTACCAGCGCGGCAACCTGCAAGAGGCCGCCCGCATCCACATGGAGGTCCTCGACGCCGTGCCGTTCAGCAAGGAGTCGCGCGTCTGGATCGCCCGCATCCGCATGGAGCAGGAACGCCCCGTCGACGCGATCCCGTACTGGGAGGCCGTCGTCGCGCAAGATCCCGAAGACCGGCGCGCAGCGTACTTCCTGGCGCTGGCCGAGGATCAGGTCCGGTTCGGGATCGAGGCGGCCGACCGCTTCCGTGCCGGCGTGGCGCACTACGAAGCCGGCGATCTCGACGCCGCCGCGCGCTCCTTCGAGCGGGCCACGGAGGCGAACGACGGC
Source organism: Trueperaceae bacterium (assembly GCA_040905065.1). GTDB lineage: Bacteria > Deinococcota > Deinococci > Deinococcales > Trueperaceae > SLSQ01. The sequence goes on from JBBDSD010000263.1 coordinate 3,785, forward strand.
TACGCCGAGGCGTGGGCCTGGCGCGGACGCGTCGCGTTCGAGCGTGGCTCGTACCTGGTGGCGCAGCGCCACTACGCCACCGCGGCCGACCTCAGCCCCGGCAACGACAGCTACGTCTACTTCCGGAACGAGTCGCAACGCAGGCGCGGCGCTCAGGACTGAGCTGCCGGCCGCCCGCGGCCGGCAGCCGAGCGCTCGCCGGCCGTTGCCGCCGGCGGAGCGGCGGCAGCCAGCGAGTGTGACGCAATCGGCGGCGACCGACCCGGGCGCTGGCCTACCCTTTCCGCCTGGAGAGGAGGCGCCGCCATCGAGCCCGAACGCACGCCACGCGAACGGACCGCGAAAGCCCGATCGTTCGGAAGTCCGTTCCACGCAATCTTCCAGACCGGCTCCCTGTGGCTGTGGCTGGTCACGCCGGACGGCATGCTGGCCGACGCCAACGACGCGGCCCTGCACGCCGCCGGCGCCGACCGAGCGGCCGTGGTGTGGCGCCCGGTCTGGGAAGGGCCGTGGTTCGACGGCGACGCCGACCTGCAAGCGCAACTGCGGACCGCCGTCGACCTGGCCGCAGCGGGCGAACCGTACCGAACCCACGCCGACCTGTTCACGCCCAGCGGCGTGCGGCATCTGGACCTGACGCTCCGGAGCGTGGTACCCGCGCCGAGCGGAAGCGGGCTGCTCCTCATGGAGGGTCGCGACCGGACCGACGAACGCCGGCGCGAGGACGACCAACGCACGCTGCTGGACGCCCTCCCCGCCGGCGTGCTGGTGCACGGCCCGCACGGCGAGGTCCGCAGCACCAACCCCGCCGCGATGCGACTGATCGATCCTGCGCCAGCCGACGGGCCCGAAGCCGACCCGAGCGGCGCCTCCGCCTGGATCGACGCCGACGGCAAGCCGCTGGCCCGCGACCGCTGGCCGGCCGCCCGCGTCCTCGCCGAGGGAACGCCGGTGCGCGACGTGGTCCTCGGCGTCGCGACCCACGACGGCACCCGCTGGCTGCAGGTCGATGCCCTGCCGCATCGTTCGCCGACCGACGCGGTGCCGCACGGCGCCGTGTCCATTCTGCACGACGTCACGGAAGTGCGGCGCCAAGCCCGCCTGATCGAGCACCACACGCACCTCGATCCCCTCACCGGCCTGCCCAACCGGCGCGCCTTCCTGCGCGAACTGGAGCGCGCCGTCGGCGCCGGCGAGTCGGTGGCGGTCCTGCTCGTGGATCTGGACGGATTCCGCGACATGAACGGCCGCCACGGACACCAGGCCGGCGACGAGTTGCTGCGCTGGACGGCCCGGCGCCTCGAACGAGCCGTCCGTCCCGACGACATGCCGGCCCGCATGGGCGGCGACGAGTTCGCCCTGCTGCTGCGCCACGTCGCCGACGACGCGCACCTCGACGGCGTGGCCGAACGGGTCCAGAACCTGGTGAGCGGCTCGCCGCGCTTGGCCGGTCACGATCTGACCGCGTCGGCCAGTTTCGGCGTTGCGCGCATTCGGCCCGGGCGCGCCGCCGAAGGGTTGCTGCACGACGCCGGCGTCGCGCTCGGCCAAGCGAAGCAGGGCGGCGGAGGGCGCTGGGCGGTGTTCGATCCCGACGCCAGCGAGCGCCGCGCCCACGTGGCGTCGTTCGAAGCGGAGTTGCGGCGCGCCACCGAACTGGAGCAGCTCGAGGTGCACTACCAACCGTTGGTGGACGCCAAAGGCCACGAGGTGGTCGGCGCCGAAGCGCTCATGCGCTGGCGCCACCCGACGCGCGGCCTGGTGCCGCCCGGCGACTTCATCCCCGCCGCCGAGCAGAGCGGCCTGATCGTCGAGATGGAGGGGTGGCTGCAACGCGAAGCGATGACGCAACTGCGCCGCTGGAACCGCAGCAACCCGGACCTGCACCTGTCGATGAACCTGTCCGCCCGCCAGCTCGAACGCCGCAACTTCGTGAGCGACTTCGCGGAGGCCCTGCACGACACCGGGGCCGACGCGGCCAACATCATCGCCGAGGTGACCGAAACGTTCGCGATGCAGCACCCGC
>JBBDSD010000264.1:0-5776 GCA_040905065.1 Trueperaceae bacterium
CGGAGGCGCGATCGCGCGGCAGCGCGACGCGCCTCCGGGCCGCATCGATCACCCCGGGTCGCTCACCGGTCGCGGCGCAGGCGCGCCGCTCCGTTCGCGGTGCTCCTTCTCGTCTTCGTGCGGTTCCTCCGCGTCCGTCCCGCCCGTGTCATGGTCGTCCGAGGCGGGTTCCTCGGCCGTGTTGCCGCTGGTTTCGACCTGCGGCTGGGGCGGCACATCGGCGCGCGCCTCGTCCGCCTCGCGCAACGCTTCGCCGACCAGCCAATCGACGATGTCGTCGACCGACTGCCCCTGCTCGGATCGTTCGTACGCTTCGTGAATCAGGCGACCGTCGATCGTCTCGCTACGCAGCAGCGCCTGCCCCACCGCTTCGACGGCGGGCCAGTGCGCCTCGATCAGCTCCTGGCAGGCGCGGTAGCTTCGCTCCAGCAGGGCGGACACCTGTTCCTCCAGGCGGCGCGCGGTCTCTTCGCTGAAGTCCTTGCGCCGCGAGATCTCGCCGCCCAGGAACACAGGCCCCTGATCGGAACCCCAGGCGACGAACTCGTCGTCGCCCATGCCGAGGTCGAGGATCATCTGCTTCGCGGTGAGGGTCGCCTGCTTGAGGTCGTTGCTGGCGCCGCTGCTCAGCGTGCCGGTGATCTTCTTTTCGGCCACGCGCCCGCCGAACGCGACCACCAACTGCGCCTCGAAGCGCTGCACGCTGTAGAACATCTCTTCCTTCGACAGCGGCGCCATGAAGCCGCCCGCGCCGCCGCGCGGCATGATGGTCACCTTACGGATCTGTCCCAGCATCTTCTGCGCCGCGAAGGCGATGGCGTGACCGGCTTCGTGGAACGCCAGGATGCGGCGTTCCTCTTCGCTGGGCATCAGGCTGCCGCGACGCAGGCCCAAGGTGATCCGGTCCAGCGCTTCGTTGAAGTCGACCCACTGGATCGACTGCTGGTTGGTGCGGGCCGCGACCAGGGCCGCCTCGTTGGTGAGGTTCTCCAAATCGGCGCCGGAGAACATCGGCGTCGCCTCCGCGAGTCGCCCCAGGTCGACGTCGTCGCCGAGAGGCTTCTTCTTGACGTGGACCGCCAGGATCTCCTCGCGCTCGCGCTTGGTGGGCAGGCCGATGGTGACCTGCCGGTCGAAGCGGCCGGGGCGGAGCAGGGCGGAGTCGAGAACGTCGGGTCGGTTCGTGGCGGCCAGCAGGATCACCGAGGTGTCCTTCTCGAACCCGTCCATCTCGGAGAGGATCTGGTTCAGGGTCTGCTCGCGTTCGTCGTGGCCCCCGCCGATGCCGGCACCGCGACGCCGCCCGATCGAGTCCAGCTCGTCGATGAAGATGATCGCGGGGCTGGACTTGCGGGCCTCTTCGAACAGGTTGCGGACGCGGCTGGCGCCCACGCCGACGAACATCTCCATGAACTCGGACGCCGAGACGGTCAGGTACGGCACGCCCGCCTCGCCGGCCACGGCGCGCGCCAGCAGCGTCTTGCCGGTCCCGGGTGGGCCGACCAGCAGCATGCCCTTGGGAATCTCGGCCCCGATGCGTAGGTACTTCTGCGGGTTCTTCAGGAAGTCGACGACCTCCTTGAGTTCCTGCTTGGCTTCGGCGTGCCCGGCAACGTCCTCGAAGGTGGTCTTGACCTGGTTCTCGCGACCGAACGTCTTCGCCTTCGACTGGCCGAACTGCATCATCTGGCTGGGGCCGCCCTGGGCCCGCATGAAGATGAACCAGAAGAAGGCGATCAGGATCACGATCGGCAGGACGGTCACCAGGAACCCGACCCACTGCGGGGGGTTGCGGACGGTGACGCTCGGGACCCGTTCGTGCAGCTCCTCGAGCAGGCCGTCGGTGACGATCGCCGTGGAGGTGAAGCGCTCGATGGTGCGCGTCTGGCCGTCGATGGTGACCTGCGTCGGGCCGGTCAAGGTGCCCTCGATCTCGCCGTTGTTCCGCTCGATCGTCATCTCGGCGACGCGTCCGTCGGAGACCAGTTCCCGGAAGGTCGAGAGGCTGATCTCGCTGCTGCCGGCACCGGTATTGAACTGGTTGAACACGAAGATGCCGAGAATGAGCAGCATCACGATCAACCAGGGATTGAATGAACGTTTCAACGGATCCTCCAGGTTCGGGTCGTAGCGCGGCACCGCGCTCGCTGCGTGCCGGCGACGCGGGCGGTCGGGCACCTCGATCTGCAGCACCGCCACGCCGGCACGCACGGTCGGCGCACCATAGCACCGCCAAGGGCGGGTCGCCGGTCGGCCGCAGGACGGGCCGCGCAACGAGCGCGTTCCGTCCTGCACGGGCGCGCTGCGCCTCAGGCCCTCACGAATCTCACCTTGCGGACAGGGCTCGGTCCGGGTCAGAACCGGTAGCCTTTCGGCACCGCCGTCACGCCCGCTTCGGTCACCGTGAAGCCGCGGGCCCGGTCCTCCTCGGCGTCCACGCCGATGCGGATGCCGGTGGGCACCGTGACGTTCTTGTCCAGGATGGCGTTGCGCACGATGGCGTTGCGGCCGATCTCGACGTCGTCCAGCAGTACCGAACGCTCGACCAAGGCGTAGCTGTTCACCCGCACGCGTCGCGACAGGACCGACTCGCGCACCGTGCCACCCGACAGGATCACGCCTCCGGCGACCAGGCTGTTGAACGCCTGACCGCGCCGGTCCGCCTCTTCGTGCACGAACTTCGCGGGAGGCGAATGCTCGCTCGAGGTCCGCAGCGGCCAGGCGTCGTTGTAGAGATCGAACTCCGGCTGCAACGCCACCAGGTCCATGTTCGCCTCGTGGTAGCTGTCCAGCGTGCCCACGTCCCGCCAGTAGGTGTTGGGACCGTCCTGGCCGGGGATCGGATTGCGCGCGAAGTCGTAGGCGAGCAGGGTGCGTCCGTCCCGCAGCGCGCGCGGCAGCACGTTCTTGCCGAAGTCGTGCTCGCTGTCCGGGTCGGCGGCGTCCTCGCTCAGCATCTCGAACAGCGCGTCGCGACTGAACACGTAGTTGCCCATCGACGCCAGCGCCCGGCTCGGGTCGGTCGGCATCGGTTTCGGGTCGGCCGGCTTCTCCTGGAACTCGGTGATGCGGAACCGCTCGTCCACCTGCAGCACGCCGAAGCGGGTGGCGTCGCGGACCGGGGTCGGGTAGGCGGCGATGGTGACGTCGGCGCCGTGCTCCAGGTGGTAGTCGATCATGTGGCTGATGTCCATCTTGTAGATGTGGTCGCCCGAGAAGATCGCGACCAGATCGGCCTGGTTGTTGTCGATCAGGTGGAGGTTCTGGTAAATGGCGTCGGCGGTGCCGCGGTACCACTCGGCGCCCAGCTCCTCGTACAGATACATCTGTGCCGGCGCCAGGGTGATGAAGTAGTCCGACAGCACGCCCCCGAAGCGCCAGTTGCGCTGGATGTGCTCGGTCAGCGACTGCGCCTTGAACTGCGTCATCACGTACATGCCGAAGATCTCGGAGTTGATCATGTTGTTCAGGGCGAAGTCGATGATGCGGTACTTGCTGCCGAACGGCACGGCCGGCTTGGTCCGCTTCCAGGTGAGCGGATGCAAGCGCGTGCCTTTTCCGCCGGCGAGCACCATGCCTACGGTCTTCGGTCGCTTGGCCATCTCGGGGCGCCTCCTCGGGGGTGGAGCGAGCGCGCGAGCGCTGGGGCGTCGTGGACCTACGGTCCGATGTGTCGAGCGTGCCCCATGCTACCGCGGTCGCCTCGGGAGCCGGGCGCCGTGCCGGACCGTGCTACCGTCCGGCCCGATGACGACGGACGCTACACGACCCCCCCTGCTGCTGGATCGCGAGCTCGCCGACCTCCCCACCGAGGACGGCCGCGCCTACCGGCGCGATCAGCTCGCCGGATGGATCTACCGGCGGGGTGCGCGCGACGTCGGCGACATGACCGACCTGCCGCTTGCGTGGCGTCGCCAGCTCGGCGAGGCGTGGCGCCTGGACCCGTTCGACGCGACCGAGCGGTACCCATCGTGGGACGGCTCGGTGCGGTACCTGTTCACCCTGCCGGACGGCCGTCGCACCGAAGCGGTCTACATGCCGTACGAGGGCCGCAAGACGGTGTGCGTGTCGTCGATGGTCGGCTGCCCTGCAGGTTGCACCTTCTGCGCCACCGGCGCGCTCGGCTTCGGTCGGAACCTGAGCCGGGGCGAGATCGTGGCGCAGCTGCTGTCGGTCGCCTGGCACGAGGGGTTCGCGCCGACCGCGATCCGCAACGTGGTGCTGATGGGGATGGGCGAGGCGCTGCTCAACTACGACGAAGCGGTCGCCGCGGTCCGCCGCATGATCGATCCTGCGGCGCTGGACATGTCGCCCCGCCGGATCACGCTCAGCACCGTGGGGTTGCCGAAGAAGATCGTGCGCCTGGCGGAGGAGGGGCTGCAGCTGACCCTGGCGGTGTCGCTGCACGCGCCCGACGAGGCCACGCGCCAAGCGATCATTCCTACCGCGCACGCGCATTCGATCGACGACATCGTGGCGTCGCTGTGGACCTGGCAGGAGCGGACCGGACGCCGCGTGTCGATCGAGTACACGATGCTGGCGGGCGTCAACGATCGCCTCTGGCAGGCCGAAGCGTTGGCGCGCCGCCTGCGGGGACTGTCCAGCCACGTGAACCTGATTCCGTTCAACGCCTGGGACGGGTCGGGGCACGAGGGATCGTCGCGGGAGGCGATCGACGCCTTCCGGCGGCGCCTGGAGTCGGCCGGGGCGTCGGTCTCGGTCCGGTTCAGCCGGGGCCAGGACGCGGGGGGCGCGTGCGGGCAGCTGTCGCTGCAGGGCGGCGAAGCGGCCGCCGCGGGGGCGAACCCGGCCTGAGCCCGGTTCACCGCGCCCGCGCCGCCTGGGGCTCGGGCGGCGTGCCCAACGTCGTTTCCCTCGTGCTGGCCGGCAGCGCCGGTGTACGATTTCACATGAGCCCTCACGAAGGGCCGTGTAGACTCGAACGACTCGTACCGAACCGACACACGCGCGGCGGTGCGCGGCCCTGCGCGGGCCCCGCGAGCGATCTGGAGGCAGGCATGATCATCAGGAACGGAACGCGAATCGCTAGGCCGGTGGCGTGGGTCCTGGCCGTCCTGGTGGCGATCGCGGTCGCGAACGTCGCCGTGGCGCAGTCCTCGATCGAGGAGCTCCGCACCGCGGCGCAGGCGACGGACGAAGATCCGCGCCCCTGGGTCACGCTCGGCAACGCCCTGCTGGACGAGGCCGACCCCGAGGACGCCAAGACCGCCTACCTGGAAGCGATCGCGATCGACTACCGCTCCTGCGACGGCCACTTCGGCTTGGGCCTGTCCGAGTTCGCGCGCGGGGACCACGCCGCCGCTCTGTTCGCCTTCAACGAGGTCACCCGGCTCTGCGCCGAGCGGTTCGACGGGCACTACAACCGTGCCGTCACCCTCTCCCGGCTGCGGCGGCCCAGCGAGGCGGCCGAAGCGTTCCGCGAAGCGATCGCGCAGGCCGAACCCGAGGCGTCCACCGACGACCGGGTCGCCGCCTGGGTGGGCCTGGCCAACGAGTTGAAGCGCACCGAAGCGTACGGCGACGCGGCCTCGGCGTACGAGAGCGCCCTGGACCTGCGGCCTACCGACGACGACCTGATCTTCCGCCGGGCCGACGCGCTCTGGCGGGCCGATCGTGGCCTCGAGGCGCTGCCCGACCTGACCGCCCTGGAGGGCCGGACGCGCGACCACCGGGTCAGCGCCCTGATCGCTGACGTCTACGTCGACGCCGGCCAGATCGACTACGCCATGCGTTCGCTCGAACGCGCTCTGAGCCG
>JBBDSD010000265.1:0-5766 GCA_040905065.1 Trueperaceae bacterium
CCTCGCGGCCCAGCAGCTCCGACAGGCGCGCGGCGACGGGACCCATGCGGGCACTCTCGTCCACGCCCTTGGGGCGGCCCAGGTGGCTGGCGAGCACCACGGTGGCGCCGCGCTCCTGCAGCTCGCGCAGGGTGGGCAGGGCGGCGCGGATGCGGGTGTCGTCGCCGACCTCGCTGTCCCGTACGGGGACGTTCAGGTCGGCGCGCACCAGCACCCGGCGGCCGGTCAGTTCCAGATCGTGCAGCAGCGGGATCATCGCGTGGTCCGCCGTCAGGCGGATTCGCCCATGATCTCGAGCACGTCGACCATACGGCTGCTGTAGCCCCATTCGTTGTCGTACCAGACGAAGAACTTCGCCATGGTGCCGATCGTCTTCGTGAGCTGGGAATCCCAGATCGCGGAGTGCGGGTTGCCGACGATGTCGGCCCGTACCAACGGATCGGTGCTGTACTCGACCACGCCCTTCAGCGGACCTTCGGCGGCACTGCGGATCGCGTCGTTCAGCTCGCTGGCGGAGGCGGCGCGCTTCAGCACCGCGGTCACGTCGCTGATCGATCCGGTCGAGGTCGGCACGCGCAACGACGAACCGTCGAAGATCCCCTCGAACTGCGGAAGCACCTTGGCGACCGCCTTGGCCGCCCCGGTCGAGGTGGGGATGATGTTGGTGGCACCGTTCCGGGCGCGCCGCAGGTCCTTGTGCGGACCGTCCAGCAGCAGCTGATCGTTGGTGTAACTGTGCACCGTCGTCATCATCGCGGTCTCGACGCCGAACGTCTCGTCGATCACCTTCATGACGGCGGCCAAGCTGTTCGTGGTGCAACTGGCGTTCGAGACGACGACGTGCTTCTGCGGATCGTACCGGTCCGCGTTCACGCCCACCATGAAGTCGAAGTCGCTGTCGGGCGATGGGGCGCTGATCAGCACTTGCTTCGCGCCGGCGTCCAGGTGCTTCGCGGCGTCGGCGCGCTTCGTGAAGAAGCCGGTCGACTCGACCACCACGTCGACGCCCAGCTCGCCCCACGGCAGCTTGGCGGGATCGCGCTCGGCGCTGGTGCGGATCTTCGTGCCGTCGACCACCAGGGAGGTGTCGTCGTGCGACACGGTGCCGTCGAAACGGCCGTAGTTGGAGTCGTACTTCAGCAGGTGGGCCAGGGTGGCGTTGTCGGTCAGGTCGTTGACCAGCACGACCTCCAGGCCGCGAGCGTGCGCGATGCGAAAAATCTGTCGGCCGATGCGGCCGAACCCGTTGATGCCGATCTTCATGACGTGGTCCTCCTCGTGAGGTGGCGCGGGCGACGCAGCGAAGGCCGAGCCGGTCGGCTCTGGTCCCGCCGCGTGACGAACGGTGCTGCATGCGGGCGTGCGGCGTAGCGGTGGCCGGCCCGAACGGAGCCACTCTACCGCAGGGTCCTGTCGGCTCGCGAGGTCGATCGGCACGAGCGGAGCGCGGCCACCGGATCGGAGCCGGCGCGGGACACCGCGCAGGAACGCCGTCCAGGACGGAACGAGGTTGCGGAATCGCCGTTGACGTCGCTGCCGCGGTCGGCTACGATGCGAACCACCCTGTTCGCAAGGGTGCTTCGGTTCTCGCATGGAACGCACCACCGTCTCCCCATCCTAGGAGGTCTCATGAAGAAGCTCCTCGCACTGGCCGCGTCCGCGGCCCTCGGTCTCGGCGTCGTCGCGAGCGCGCAGGACGCGCCCGACGTCACCCCGATCGGTGCCCTGCTCAGCTTCACCGGTCCGCTGGCCGAGTTCGGCTCTGCGCACCAGAACGCCGTCGATCTGGCCATGGACCAGCTGAACGCTGCGGCGACGGAGGTCCTGGGCGGACCGATCGTCCGCGTCGTCTACGAAGACGACGGCACCAGCCCCGCCACCGGGGTCGACCGCGCCCGCAAGCTGGTCGACGTCGACGGCGTGCCCGGCATGGTCGGCGCTCTGTCGAGCGGCGTGTCGGTGAACGTGGCCGAATCGGTCACCATTCCCTCGCAGGTGGTGCAGATCTCGCCGGCCTCCACCTCTCCGCTGCTCAGCTTCCTGGAGGACGACGGCTTCGTGTTCCGCACCGTTGCCAGCGACGCCATGCAGGGCGTGGTCGCCGCGCAGTTGGCGAGCGGCGAGCTGGACGCGTCGGTCGACTACGACACCGCCTCCACCATCTACGTGAACAACCCGTACGGCCAGGGCCTGTCCAACGCGTTCACCGCCGCCTTCGAAGCGCGCGGCGGCACCGTGCTGGCCGAGGTCGCGCACCCCGACGAGCCGCAGCCCACCTACGCGTCGCAGCTCGAGCGCGCCTTGGACGGCGATCCGGACGTGCTGCTGGTCATCAGCTACCCCGGAAACGCATCGGTGTACATGCAAGAAGCGCGCGACCTGTTCGACTTCACCACCTTCCAGTACGTGGACGGCTCGAAGTCGCAAGAGCTGATCTCGGCCCTCGGTGCCGACGTGATCCAGGGCGGCTGGGGCACCGCGCCCGGCTCCGATCCCGACTGGCCCGGCTTCCAGCGCTTCGTGGAAGCGTACGAGGCGATCCACGGTCAGCGTCCGCCGCTGCCGTTCATGGACGCCGCCTACGACGCGGCCGCCACCATCGGCCTGGCCGTCGCGCAACTCACCATCGAGGGTTCCGAGATCACCGGCCCGTCGCTCCGGGACGCCGTGCGGCGCGTGACCGATCCGGGCGGCGAGGTCGTCAGCATCGGCGAGTTCGAAGTGGCCATGCGCCTGATCCAGAACGGTGCGGCCGTCAACTACTCCGGTGCCGCCAGCAACGTCGACTTCGACGAGGTGGGCGACGTGATCACGCCCGTCGAGGTGTGGCGCTACCTGGACGGCGGCATCGACACGATCGAGATTCGCACCGCCGACCAGATCCCAGCCCAGTAAGGGCGCCTACCACCGCGCACGCGCGTTCCGAATCCGACCGAACGAGGAGGGGCCACGGCATCGACCGTGGCCCCTGTTCGTGCGCGCCCCGTCGCGTCAGGAGGTGCGGCGCTTCTCCCCGATCAGGCCCTGCGGCCGGAACCGCAAGATCGCCAGCAGCAGGACCGAAATGAACAGGAAGCGCAGGTACGGCGCGCGGGCCGGCAGATCGCTCGAGATGGCGGCCAGCAGCGGCCGGATCTCGTCGATCAGCGACGCCGTACCGGTCCAGATGCCCCAGATCACGAACGCGCCCAAGATCGCGCCCCGGTTGTTGCCGCTCCCGCCCAGCATCAGCATCACCCAGATCAGGAAGGTGGCGTACAGCGGGTCGAAGTGGCTGTAGTCGATCGACACCATGTAGTGCGCGTACAGCGCCCCGCCGATCCCCATGATCACCGCGCCGACCACGAACGCCTGCAGTTTGAAGGCGGCCGCGTCCTTGCCGTTCATGCGGGCGGAGCTCTCCTCCTCGCGCACGGCACGCAGCACGCGCCCCCACGGCGATTCGATCATCCGCTCCAGCACCAGGTACACCACCACCAGGATCACGGCCACCACCGCCAGGTACACGAACGGGTAGTCGCGCGGCGTGAGCGGCGCGAAGAAGGCGTTGAGCGCACCGGGAAGCCAGCCGCAGCCGCCCTCCTGCGTGAGGCAGTTCAGCGGTTGTGGAATGCCGCGCAACGGCTGCGGGCCGTTCGCCAACCAGCGTTCGTTCTGGAACACCAGCCGCACCACTTCGGCGATGCCGATGGTGGCGATCGCCAGGTAGTCGTGGCGCAGCTTCAGGGTGGGACGCCCGACCAGCCACGCCACCGCGCCGGACACCACGCCCGCCATCGCCACGCCGGCCAGGAACGGCCAGCCCAGCCCGAACGCCTGCTGGCTGAACGCCGCCAGCGCCCCCTCCGGCACGCGCGTGGTCACCAGCGCGGTGGTGAACGCCCCGACGGCGAAGAAGGCGGCGATGCCGATGTTGAATAGGCCGGTGTAGCCCCACTGCACGTTCAGTCCCAACGACAGCACCGCGTAGATCGAGGCCATCAGCACGAAGCTGGCGAGGTACCCGATCGTGCCCGACGGCAGGAACGCGGTCGCTGCCAGACCGCCCGCCACGCCCAGCGGCACGCCCACGATCCAGGCGAAGCGGCCCAAGCGCCCCGCCAGGTGCACGGCCAGGAACGACAGCGGGACCGCCAGCAGCAGCCCCGTCACGAAGGCGACGTCGGTCATGCGCGCTTCCCCCTCGCTCCGAACAGGCCTTCCGGCCGGACCAGCAGCACCAGGATCATCAGGACGAAGGCGACGCCCGGACCGTAGGCCGGATTCAGGAAGACGGTCGACACCTGCCAGACGATGCCGATGATCAGGGCGCCCGCCAGCGCCCCGTACGGATTGCCGATCGTCCCAAGGATCACGCTGGCGAACAGCGGCAGCAGCAGCCACCAGCCCATCTCGGGGCGCATCTGCGCGTCGAGTCCGTACATCGCGCCCCCGATCGCCGCCAGGCCGCCCCCCAGCATCCAGGTGAACGCCACCACCCGCTCGGTATCGATCCCCACCACGCGGGCCAGCTCGGCGTTGTCGGCGGTAGCGCGCATCGCCTTGCCCAGCTTGGTCCGCTCCAACAGCAGGTAGACCGCCAGGATCAGCACTAGCGCCAGGCCCAAGATGAACAGCTGGTCGGGCCGGACGCGGATGCCGGCGAACAGTTCGAACGCCGGACGGGCGCGACCAGGGTAGAAGAACCGAAAGTCGGCGCCCCAAATCAGGTAGACCAGGCTGCGGATGCCGAACGCCAGCGCCAGCGACGACATCGCTAGGTAGATCGGCGCCGAGCCGCGTGCGCGCAGCGGCCGGTACACCCCGCGGTCCATGCCGTAGCTGAGCAGGCCTACCAGCGGCGCCACCACCGCCACGGCGACCAGGAACTCGACGCCGAACGAGAACGGACCGAGCGGCGCGGCGTTCGGCAGGAGCAGCACCACGAAGAACGCCAGGTACGCGCCCAGCGTCATCAGTTCGCCGTGCGCGAAGTGGGGCAGGTTCAGCACCCCGAAGATCAACGACAGGCCGATCGCGCCCAACGCCAAAATGCCGCCCAGCATCACGCCGCGCACCAGCAGCGACAGCATCCGGTGCGGATCGGTGCCCTGCACGACCGCGGCGACCACCACCACCACGGTGATCGCACCCAGCAGGATCCACAAGCCCGCCGGTCCGGTCAAGCGGTCGCCCAAGCGGTTCAGGAAAGAACGTTCCGCGGACATGCTTCAGCCTCCCAAGTACAGGCGAGCGACCTGGGGGTCGTCCAGCAGTTCGCTCCCCGGGCCGTCCAGTTCGTTGCGGCCCGACGCCAGCACGTAGCCCCGGTCGGCCATCTGCAGCGACTTGCGTGCGTTCTGCTCGACCATCAGCACGGCGATGCCCGCCTCGTTCACGTCCCGAATCTTCTCGAAGATCATGTCGACCAGCAGCGGCGCCAGGCCGGCGGACGGCTCGTCCAGCATCAGCAGCTTCGGATCCAGCATCAGCGCTCGCCCCATCGCCACCATCTGCCTCTCCCCGCCGGACATCTGACCGGCACGCTGACGGCGTCGCTCGTGCAGGCGCGGGAACAGGTCGAACACGCGCTGCTTTCGCTCGCGCAGTGGGCCGGACACGGTGAACGCCCCCATCTCCAGGTTCTCCTCGACCGTGAGGGTGGTGAACACGTTGGCGACCTGCGGCACGTACGCCATGCCGCGCCGGACCAGCCGGTCCGGCGCGCGACCGCCGACGTTCTCGCCCTCGATGCCGACCTGCCCGGTCCACGGCGTCAACAGGCCG
>JBBDSD010000266.1:0-5757 GCA_040905065.1 Trueperaceae bacterium
AGCGCGCGCGTTCCGACCCGGTCGTCACGTGACCTTCAGAGGACGGCGCGTGGCTGGCACGGCCGTCCTAAAGGGTCTCAGTCGAGGGCGACGCTCTCGTACGCCCAGACGCCGGCCGGATGCAGGTCGAACCCGCTCAGCGCGACGTTCGTGGCGATCGCCCAGCTGGGCTGCCACAGGTTGATGGCCGGGAGGTCCTCGGCGAGGATGCGCATGGCGTCGTGGTACGCCGCTTCGCGCTCCGCTTCCGGCGCGCCGGAGACGGCGATCTCGACCAACCGGTCGAACTCCGGGTTGCAGTACTGGCTGGCGTTGCGCGACCCGTTGCAGAGGAAGGTCGTCTCCAGGCCGATGTTGGCCTCGCCGGTCCGCATGCCGAAGTCCATGGTGAGCAGATCGAAGTCGGGGGTGTCGTCGGTGCCGTACATGTCCGCGAAGCGGGCGATGTTCGGGTAGATCTGCGAGCCTTCGATCAGGTTGATCTCCATGTCGATGCCGAACTCGCGGGCCTGGCCCTGGATCGCTTCGAACACCTCGAGCTCACGCAGCATCTTGTTGCCGGTTATGACCGTGACGGACAGCACCTCGCCGTCGCGCTCGAACATGCCCGACGCGTTGCGCTCCCAGCCGCTCTCTTCCAACAGCTCGGTGGCGGTCTCGGGATCGTACGGGAACGGGGTCTCCAGGTAGCCGAACGATTCGGGCGTGACGAAGCCGTGCAGCGGCTGACCGAACTCGCCCAGGATCGCGTCGATCACCAGGTCGTAGTCGATGCCGTGCGCCAGCGCGCGACGGACGTTCAGGTCGCCGAGCACCCCGTCCTCGAGGTTGATGAGCCAGCTGATGCGGCGCGGCTCGGGCTGCACGACCACGTCGACGTTCGGGTTCTCCTGCAGTCCCGGCACGTCCTGGATCGAGAGCTGCGTGGTGGCGTGAATCTCGCCCTGCTGGAGCGCGATCGTGCGCGGCCCAGGCTCGGGGATGATGCGGAACTGCAGGCCGTCCACCGCCGGCTCGCCGCCCCAGTAGTCCTCGTTCGCGACCAGGTTCAGGTCGGAACCACGGTTCCACTGGTCCATGACGAAGGGACCGGTCCCGCTCGGCTCGACGCCGAAGCGGCTGCCGATCTCCTCGTAGCGCGCGGCGTCCTGGATGGCGGTGAACGGCAGCGCCAGGTACGCCAGCGTGGGGCCGTACGGCTCGACGAGGCGGAGTTCGATGGTGTGCTCGTCGATCACGACGGTTTCTTCGATGAAGAACAGGTACGCCTGGGCCAAGCCGGGATCGGCGGGGAGCACCATGCGATCGAAGTGGGCCTTGACCGCTTCAGCGTCGAACGGTGCCCCGCTGTGGAAGGTCACGTCTTCGCGCAGGTCGAAGCGGTAGGTGACCTCGTCCAGCTGCTCCCAGTCGGTGGCCAGCCACGGGACCAGATTCATGTCTTGGTCGAACCGCAACAGCGTTTCATAAATGGCCTGATTGACGTCCAGCGATGCGGTGGTGGTATCGGCGTGCATGTCCAGCGATCCGGGTTCGACGCTGAGGCCGATCCGGACCACGTCGCCTTGCGCGGTGGCCGTTCCGGCCATCGCCACGACCAGCGCGAGCGCGCAGGTCCAGGCGGCGAAGCGCGTGCGTAGGGTACGTACGTTCATGAAGTCCTCCTTCGGAGAGAGGGCGTGGTCCGCTCGAACGGACGAGCGAGCGGATGGTCGGTCGGAACCCGGTCGCTCAGCTGGCCATCCAGCCGCCGTCGACCATCAGGTTCTCGCCGGTGATGTAGGTCGCCTCGTCGCTGGCCAGGAACGTCGCCGCGTTGGCGATGTCCGTCGGCTTGCCGAGGCGGGGCATGGGCGTGCGGGCGTGCGAGTAGGCCAGCGCCTCTTCGGAGGCGGCGGCGCCCGGCTTGCCCGTGAGGATCTTGCCGGGAGCGACGGCGTTGCAGACGATGCCGCGCTTGGCGTAGTCGGAGGCCACCTGACGGGTCATGTAGACCACGCCGGCCTTGCTGACGCCGTAGGCGAAGTTGCCGGGGGACGAGACCATGCCGTGCTGGCTCGAGATGTTGACGATCCGTCCGCGCGCCTCGGCGACCGGCTCCTGCTCCAGCATCTGCTGAATGGCGCGCTTGCAGCCGAAGAAGACGCCTTTGAGATTGATCGCCATCGCCTGGTCCCAGATCTCTTCGGTGGTCTCGAGCAAGTCGGTATTCGGACTGATGGCGGCGTTGTTCACCATCACGTCCAGGCGGCCCTTGGCGGCGACCAGGTCGGAGACCAGCCGGTCGACGTCGCTCCACTGCGACACGTCGGCGTGCGCGAACTCGACCGAGCCGCCCGCCTCGCGGATGGCGTCGACGGTGGGCGTGCCGCCTTCGCGCGGGTCGTCGCGGACGTCGGCGACCACCACGTGGGCGCCCTCCTGCGCGAACTTGATGGCGATGGCCCGGCCGATGCCGGACGAGGCGCCTGTGACGATGGCGGTCTTGTTCTCGAGTCGCATGGATGTCCTCCGTGGGTGGTGCTAGGGACGGAGCGCTTGGGACGGGACGCTCGGGTCGTGGTGTTCGTAGGATGCTCGGGGCGCTCGCGTGGTCCGTGGATCCGCATGACGTGGGTCCATCCCCGCGGGGTCGCGCGTTGGACGCCGATCGGCGTGGCAGGTGCGGTCGTTCGCACGGAATGAGGAACTCGAACGACGAAACGACCGTCCGCGCAGCGATCTGAAACACCGTTTCGGTCAAGCGCATTATCGCGCCGGAACCTGCCCCTGTCAATTCGGCGTGCGGCCTCCCACGCTGCCGATCGCGACGTCGCCCTCCCCAACCCTGCCCCACGAACGGCTAGCATGCCGGTACGAAGCCCGCTCGCCCGACCTGGTGGGCGGCCGCCCCCTCGCCGCGAACACGTGAAGGAGCTCCATGCGACAGCGACCGTTCGGCACCACCGGCCTCGAGCTCTCCGAACTCGGCTTCGGCACCATGCGCTTCGCCGCCAAGGAACCGGGCGACGACGACGTCAGCCGCGCCGGCATGCGCGCCCTGGACGAGGCACTGCACCACGGCGTCACCCTGGTCCACTCCAGCTACGAGTACGGCACGCGCTGGGCGGTCGGGCGGGTCCTGAAGGACCACCCCGAGCGCGATGCGGTCCAGCACGCCATCAAGGTCAACGTGCCCGACTGGGGCGAAGCGAGCTTCTCCAAGGACGCCTTCCGCCGGCAGGTCGAGGACGCCCTGCGCGAGCTGCACGCCGACCGGATCGCCATCGTGCAGCACCTGCAGCGCGGCGACTTTCCCAAGGCGATCGGCTACGCGCCCGACACGGAGCCGCGCCGCATCGACGAGCTGGACGCCGTCCTGGAACCACTTCGCGAGGTCACGGACGACCTGCGCCAGGAAGGAGTGCTCGGCCACCTGACGACGTTCCCGTACACGGTGGGCTACGCCCGGGCGGCGCTCGCCAGCGGCGCCTTCGACGGCGTGGTCGCCTTCTTCAACGCGCTCGAGACGGAGATGAGCGACCTGTTCGACGACCTGCGCCGCGACGGCCGCGGCTTCGTCGGCATTCGTCCCCTGCTGGGCGGCCTGCTGACCGACGCCCGCCACGACCGCACGCGCTTGAGCGAGGACGACCCCCGCCACGAGCCGCTCTGGGACCGCCTCTACGACCAGCTGGCCGACGCCAAGGCGCGGCTGGACCCGAAGCCCGACTCCTGGACGGAGTTCGCCCTGAAGATCGCGCTGGCCGATCCTGCCATCGCCAGCACCGTGGTCAGCATCGACCGGCCCGAGCGCCTGCACCAGATGCTGGGCATGCTGGAGGGCGACCGTCCCGGACCGGACCTGCTGCGCACGCTGCACGAGGTCACCCGCGCCTACCGTGCCGAGCACGGCGCTACCGCCAACGGCTCGGGACTTCCCGTGTACGCGTCGTGACGCCGGATCCGCGGTGACCGTGCGGCGCGCCCTCTTCGCAGCTCGACTGATCGACGGCACGGGCGGTCCCGTCCAGGACGATCCGGTGCTGATCCTGAACGGCGACCGGATCGAGGAGGTCACCAGCGCCGACGCGTGGAAGCGTCGCGCCGGCTCGGACCCGGTCGAGGAGCTGCACTACCCCGGCGCGACGCTGACGCCGGGCCTGATCGACGGACACGTGCACCTGGCGCTGAGCGGCGCGGACGAGGCCGACGAGGTGCTGGCGGAGTTCATGGACGCAGGCGAGGTGCGGCTGGTCGCGATGGCCGGCGAGAACGCCCGGCGCTGCCTGGCCAGCGGCGTCACCACGGTGCGCGACTGCGGCGGCCCCGGCACGATGATCACGGAGCTGCGGGACGCGATCGCGGCAGGCGTGATGGTGGGGCCGCGCGTGCTGAGTTCGGGCATGCCGATCACCACCACCGGCGGGCACTGCCACTTCTTCGGGCGGATCGCCGACTCCGAACCGGAGGTGCGCACCGCGGTCCGCTCGCTGATCCGCGACGACGTGGACCTGATCAAGGTGATGGCGACCGGCGGGCGGCTCACGCCCAACAGCGCCATGCTGCAACCTCAGTACTCGCCACGCGAACTCGTGGCCTTGGTCGAGGAAGCGACCCGCCTGGGCCGCCCCGTCGCGGCGCACGTGCTGTCGACGGAAGGCATTCGCCGCTGCGTCGCCGCCGGCGTGCGCACGCTGGAACACTGCATGTGGCAGGACGAGGACGGCCGCTACGCCATCGACGACGCCACCCTGGAACGCATCCGGCAGGACGGAACGTTCGTGAGCCTGACCGTCGTGGGCACGATGCGGACCGCCTGGCGCGCCTACCGGGAAGATCCGGCCGGAGCGCCGCTGCCGGCGGCACTGGCCACGCGCTTCGCGGTGGAGGCGGAGATGATCCGGCGAGGCGTAGCCTACTTCGTGACCAGCGACGCGGGCGTGCCCGCCTGCCGCTTCGACGAGTTCCCGTTCAGCCTGGCCGTAGCGACCGAGTGGCTGGGCCTCACCCCCATCGACGCGATCGCGGCTGCGACGTCGAAGGCGGCGCGCGCCCTGGGCATCGACGACTGGGTCGGCACCCTCGAAGCGGGCAAGGACGCCGACGTGCTGGTCGTGGACGGCGATCCCAGCGACGACGTCCTGGCGCTGCGCGACGTGCGCGCGGTGTTCCAGCGCGGCGCGCTGCGGGTCGTGGACGGCCGGGTAGCGACAGCGCCCTCGCGCCGTCGCTACCAGCGGCCCGCCCCTACCGTGCGTCGAACGCGGCGCTCCGCCTGAGCGGACGGGCGACCACCCGACCGGTCCGGTTCCGCTACGCCCTCACGAGGGGTCGGCGACCTCCACGATCAGCTCGATCTCGACCGCCGCGCCGCGCGGCAGTTGCGTCACGCCGATCGCGGCGCGGGCGTGCCGCCCGCGCTCTCCGAACAGGTCCAGCAGCAGGCGCGAGGCAGGATCGATCACCTTCGCCTGGTCGGTGAAGTCGGGCGTGCTGGTGACGTAGCCGTTCATCTTCACGACCGTGGCGATCCGGTCCAGCGAGCCCAGCTCGGCCCGCATCGCGGCCAGGGCGTTGAGCAGCGCCAGGCGGGTCAGCGGCTCGGCGTCCTGGGTGGCCAGGTCGTGCCCGAAGCGACCGCCGTGCACCGCGTCGCGGTCTCGATCGATCGAGGTGTTGCCGGACCCGAACAGCAGACGCCCCGAGCGTTGCGTCGGTAGGTACGGCTTGTCGGGCGAGGCCGGCGGCGTCTTCAGGTCGATGCCCAGCTCGCGT